>NZ_JAEHBX010000069.1:0-24304 GCF_016483395.1 Bacillus cereus group sp. N21 | reverse complement strand
TTCCTTCTACTTTTGTTTGACCTACTTTTGTATTTGTGATGTCGTAACCAGTTACTTCTGATTTGTATCCCGCTACTGGTTGTTCTTTCACTTCATACTTGTAGGCAGCGCCATTCGCATCGTATGCCGTTAAGTCTTTAAATGTATATTTCCACCCTGCTGCTTCACTTACTTCTTTCGTATCAATCTTTTGACCGTTTTGAAGTAAGTCTACTTGAATCGTTTTCGGACGTTCTTTCGCATTGTCGTCTTTCCACGTTTTTGTTCCTTCTACTTTTGTTATTTGTACCACTTTTGTATTTATAATGTCATAACCTTTGACTTCTGTTTGATATCCATCTACTGGTTGTTCTTTTACTTCATACTTGTAGGCTTTGCCGTCTGCATCGTATGCCGCTAAGTCTTTGAATTCATACTTCCAGCCTGTTGCTTCGCTTACTTCTTGCGTTGCGATGACCTGACCATCTTGTAGTAAGTCTACTTTGATTGTTTTCGGACGTTCTGTCGCATTATCGCCTTTCCATATTTTTGCTCCTGTAATGAATGTAGTTTTCACTTTATTCGAAATCGGCAACTTAACTCCATTTACAGCACCTGATTTAACTTCAAAACTTACTTTTTCCTGAGGATTGAAATCAATATACTCTGGAGCTGAAACCTCTTGCACATAATATTTACCTGATTGTAAATTAGGAATTTCAATTATTCCTTTTTCATCCGTTACATATACATCTCCAACTCGTTCACCTGACTCTTTATACAACTTAAACGAGACATTCGGTATTACTTTGTCTTCATCCGTTCCAAGGTGCTTAACAATTCTTAATGTTCCTTTAGGAGGTAAATCACCTTGAGCACCACCACCAGATGTTATATTTGTGACTGTGGCACTACCCGACTCAGAAACCGGTTGTTTGTATAGAATTTGATAATCAATCTTATAATCATTCTTAAAAGATTCTTGGCTCTTTCCGCTTTCCATTATAGTACTTGTATAAAAAACGGTAAAAGACCTAGCACTTCCCATATTCCAATTAATCACGACTTTAAATGAATGACCGTCGTCATTAAACTGAACATATCCATAACGTTGATCTTCAAATTGTTTAATTGATAAAGACTCTCTGTCATTAACTGTTATCCGAAAACTATCTTTATTAAGTGTTTGACCTTCCTGTAAACTGTCAGACACAACAATATCTCTACTTAAATATTCTTTGTTTAAGTTTATATTCAAGAACCAACGCACTTCATCCGGGGTATCTGGTTGAATATCACCAGTTTTGTAGAAAAACGGTTTAGAGCCTGTACCACCACCACTGGTTGGACCGGTAATCGTTACAGTTTGCTTATCTAAAGTTGTGCCTAAATTTGTTTCAACATTTTTCGTTTGATCCGTTCCTACATTAGTCGCTTGAACTGTAAAATTAAAATGCCCTTTAATATTGTGAAGTTTCTCCACAATATCATTAAATGTACATACCACATTACCTGCACTTACTTTACAAGTACCAAAATTATTACCTTGCCCATCATTTAACGGAATCGTTCCGTTAAATCCTTGTAATTCTGGGGGCAGCGTTAATGTTAGTGTATCTCCAGACTTCATATTATTTCCAGATTTATCACTAAAAGTTACATTTATTTTAGCCTGTTCGCCGTAACTTAGTTTTGTTTTATCAATCTTAAAACTATCCACAAATCCTGTTGTATTTAACTCTTGTGCATTTGCTATTATAGGCATTAAACTTTGACCTATTGTAAACATAAAAAGCATTAGAATTGAAAAAATCGAAGTGACTCTTTTTACCATATCATTCTCCTATCAATTATTTTTAGATGGCTTCTAATATGAATATGCTATGACAATGACTCAATAGGCTGATGGTATTTTTCTCTTTCGACTGTTATAAGCTTAAAAGCTTGAAAATCGATCTCTATAAATGATTCTTCTACTCTCCATACATCTTCATTTTTTCTAATGTAACACTAAATCTATTAATTTTAATATTTACATCCCTAACATATCATGATAGTATTACAACTAGGAAAATTATATTCTCTCACCATTCCTATCAAATCTCAAAATCTTAAGTTGTATCATATATGCCATCTTATTGTGAGCATAAATTTCTGGTTAATAATGTTTTCATTTAAGTGCTATTGGTTTATTCATATTACTTTCCGTTATTATTAGATTCATAACATCATTATGTCCAAGTTTGATAGCACCTTTTTAATGATTCACAATTTTATTCACCAGAACCCTTCACCTCCCTCTTAAAGGCATTTTTCATGCTCTCACCCGTAATATTAGGACTATTTCAACAATAAAAATAGTTTTTGTAACTTTTGTAACCAATTTTGTAATTAAAGAAACCTAACAGTTGTTCCAACATGGATAAATACCAACTTTTGGATAGACCTCCTGTTTTATAGTCCCTCCTATCTGTACCGAAATATCAATTTTTAATGCTTAATATATATAAAACAAAGAAAGAGTAGTAAACATACACGTCAATCAGATGAAAGTTAAAAAGCTGAATTTTCAATCTTTTTTATTTTAAAGGAGGATATTTGCAACTACTCTCTCTTTGTGATTATGAGTTTAACACTAAACATAAGGTATAACAAGACAAAAATATACAATTTTCTGATAAATTCGACAATTATTTGAAAGTTATTATAACACCACTTATCGTTAATTAATATGTAATACAAAGAGGCTATTTCAACAAAAAATATTTAAACATTAAAAAAGAAGAACCCTCACTTACTGAAACTCTTGAAGTGGCTCATAAGCGGATTGAGCCAACTGGCGTTTCCCTTTCTTCTGATGGTTTGAATCAACATTTTATTTCTCATACCTATATCTAACAAAAATAAACCAGATGCTGAAAAACATCTGGTTTATTTTTGTTAACTTCATGACCATGGATGGTTGTCCCATCCTTTCCACCTATCAATTATCATTCCTTTTCGTCTTCTTCTTTCACAAGATACGCTTTTTCATATGCAGGCTTCAATGTAGATTCATCTTCTTTATCGACTTGCTTAAAATGAAGCCTCCTTTGTTTATCTTTACGATCCTCATACTCTGTCCGAAGTTTTGCGGTTCGATTTTGCTGATTCTCGAAACTACTCTTTGATATTTCTAATTTCACTGCGAGGCCATTGATAAATCGAATGATTAAGTTACCATCTGCTAATTCTTTATTGTTTTCAATATGAAAGTGAGACAACCAGGCACATTCCTTTCTAGAATAAGAATACGTAGGAAAAAAGTAAAGTTGATCTGTCGGACTAATCGCAATGGGTGCTTTGTGTGTAATACGTGTCAACTCTTTTGTACCGTCTTTTCTACCTAAAAAACTAGATCCGTGCTTGCGGCAACTTCGTTCGACAATATCAAGTGGCTTTTGAAACATGAAAAAAGAGTCTTCTACTTCAACCACTCGCGTTACAATACGTTTTTCTCCTAAAATAACTGGAAGTAAGGCCATAGTGTTCTTGTTTACGACATAGTTTTCGACGTAGCGTTCTACTTGTTCACCCATCTTACATTCGCTCCTTCATTATTTTTTCTTACAATCCATAACAGCAGCTGCATGGATAATTGTACCACCCAAAACCCAAAATAGTTAATATTTTCAAATATTTTATATTTTCTTATAAAACTTTAAAATTTCATAATATTCCTTCATATAAATATCTATATAAAATCTCCATATTTCTCTACAGGAAAAAGATATATTGTTATATAAAAACATAAATTTTCTTTTTTGAAATATTTGTAACATAACAAAATCTTGTTTCACATATATGATTTAGTAAACTTGTACAAATTACCTATTCCCTATATATTTCCACACCCATTTACGTATCTCTCTTACAGGAAAAATAAAACTTTTATCATTTTTCGGTAGATGTTTTACAATCGTTGGCTTAATTGTAAAGGAAGTTTTTTTTGCTACGCTCAAACTCGAATGGAAAGATGATTACAAAATTCTCAACAAAAAAAAGGATGGCATATGCCATCCTTTTTTATCACGTACTATAAAATTATAGTTTTACAACGTTTTTAGCTTGAGGTCCGCGGTTGCCATCTTCGATTTCGAAGCTAACTTTTTCGCCTTCTTCTAAAGATTTGAAACCTTCAGTTGTGATTGCAGAGAAGTGAACGAATACATCGTTTCCGCCTGGAACTTCGATGAAACCGAAACCTTTTTCGTTGTTAAACCATTTTACTTGTCCTGTTACTGTCATAATTATTTCCTCCTAAGAAAATATAAGTTTTTTTAGTCTTCATACATAAAAAAAGAATCCACACATTATCAAATACGAAACATAAAACAGTTCTCACATACTTTTTCTCGTTCGTTTTCAGCACTTGATAATATATGGATTGCTTGATTTAGTTATTCAACTGAGATAATCATAGCATACTTAAAATAGAATGTACAATATTTTTTGAAATTCTAATTTTCTAATTTTTGGTATCCCTCATAAAATACAGTATTCCTCGCTGATGGAATGTTTTCACCCATCGAGCTTTTTATGAGCAATTATTGTTAAATGGCAATAATCATTACAATCGAAACAATGAGATGAATTACGCCGTCTGTCCAGGAATAACATTAAACGGTGTTAACATAAACAGCTTCATACCAAAATCTAGCAACACCATTTTCACTAACGTAATGCTTACTATACTAACTAATGCAAAATATAAACTTTGCATAAATGTGAATTCGTCCTGTATCAAACCTAAACTTAATAGAAACAGCAACAACATAATAATATTAAATTCCGGATAACCTGTTACTGTCACCACGATTCCAAGTAAAATTGTAAAGACAATACTTAAAGCGATTACCATTGTATAAGACAGGCGATTGTAACGAATTAATTGAATTATAATAAGACGTGACTAATACCAATCAACATAATCGCGATCATATCATAAACATACATTACAGCGCACCCTTTAACAGTTGACGTACTTTGCGCACTAAACAGCGGAATACATACAAAAGAAAAGCAGGTGCCCTTAAAGGACACCCGCTCCCTCACTTATTTCGTAAACTGCGCCTCTTCCGTAGACCCTTTCAGAGCCGTTGTAGAAGATGTTCCGCCTGTAATCACTTGTGCTACTTCATCAAAGTAGCCTGTTCCAACCTCGCGCTGATGACGCGTTGCAGAGTAGCCGTGCTCTTCTGCTGCAAATTCTGCTTGTTGTAATTCAGAATATGCTGCCATACCGCGCTCTTTATAGCCACGCGCGAGTTCAAACATACCATAGTTTAATGCATGGAATCCTGCAAGTGTTACGAATTGGAATTTGTATCCATATGAAGCAATTTCTTTTTGGAAGTTTGCAATCGTTTTTTCATCTAATTTTTGTTTCCAGTTAAAAGATGGTGAACAGTTATACGCTAGTAATTTCCCTGGATATTTCTCATGAATTGCTTCCGCAAAACGCTTTGCATCTTCTAAATTCGGTTCAGATGTTTCACACCAAACAAGATCTGCATACGGTGCATATGCTAAACCGCGCGCAATTGCTTGATCAAGCCCTGCGTTTGTACGGTAGAACCCTTCTGGTGTTCTCTCTCCTGTAATAAATTCTTGATCAACTGGATCAATATCACTCGTAATTAAATCCGCAGCATCTGCATCCGTTCTTGCTACAATAATTGTTGGCACGCCCATTACATCCGCAGCAAGTCTAGCAGAAATTAGATTACGTACCGCTGTTTGCGTTGGTAGTAATACTTTTCCGCCTAAATGTCCACATTTTTTTTCTGAAGATAATTGATCTTCGAAGTGAACGCCTGACGCGCCTGCCTCAATCATACCTTTCATTAATTCAAACACGTTTAACTGTCCACCAAATCCTGCTTCAGCGTCCGCAACAATCGGTACAAAATAATCTGTATCACCGCTTCCTTCCATATGCTGAATTTGATCTGCACGCTGCAATGTTTGATTAATACGCTTTACAACAGCTGGTACACTGTTCGCTGGATATAAACTTTGGTCCGGATACATGTGCCCGGATAGATTGGCATCCGCTGCCACTTGCCAACCGCTCAAATAAATTGCTTTTAATCCTGCTTTCACCTGCTGCATCGCTTGGTTTCCTGTTAACGCACCAAGCGCATTAATATAATCTTCTGTATGAAGTGATTCCCAAAGCTTCTCTGCCCCGCGGCGTGCTAATGTATGTTCAATATCAATTGACCCGCGCAGACGAATTACATCCTCAGCAGAATAAGGACGCGTTACCCCTTTCCAACGTTCATCTAACTCCCAGCTTTCTTGTAACTTTTGTACTCTTTCGTTTTTCATCTCTTCCATCCCCTTTTCCTTTTATAAAATCTCGTAACCCGGTAATGTTAAAAATGTTTCAAATTCATCATTACGCACCAAATTAGTAAAAAGCTTAGTTGCTTCTACAAATCTACCTTTCTCAAACTGTTCCTTGCCAATCTCTCGTTCTATTTTCGCTAGCTCTTCCGATTTAAACTCTTCTACTAAAGCAAATGTAATCTTGCGACCATCGTTTAGCTTCCCGCCTTCATGACGAATCCATTGCCACACTTGCGCACGTGAAATTTCTGCCGTTGCTGCATCTTCCATCAAATTATAAATCGGTGCTGCCCCGCTGCCACTTAACCATGATGCAATATATTGAATGCCGACGCTAATATTCATACGAAGCCCTTCTTCTGTAATCGTTCCCACCGGTACTTCTAACAAATCCTTTTCTGTTACATCAATCTCTTCACGCTTTCTAAAAATTTGATTCGGTGTTTTCATAATGTGATTAAACACTTCCAGCGCAACCGGTACAAGTCCCGGATGGGCAACCCAAGTCCCGTCATGTCCATCTAAAGCTTCACGTTCTTTATCAGCACGAACTTTTTCAAAAGCAGCTTCATTCGCTTCCGGATTATTTTTAATCGGAATTTGTGCTGCCATTCCGCCAATTGCTGGTGCATTCCGGCGATGGCACGTTTGAATTACTTTTAAAGAATACGCACGCATAAACGGAGCCGTCATTGTAACTTGCGCTCTGTCCGGAAGTAGAAATTCGTTATGATTACGAAAGCTTTTTAAGAAACTAAAAATATAATCCCAACGCCCGCAATTTAGCCCTGCTGAATGATCACGGAGTTCATATAAAATTTCATCCATTTCAAAAGAAGCGTGGATTGTTTCTAATAACACCGTTGCTTTAATCGTTCCATTCGGAATCCCGATATATTTCTGTGCAAAAATAAAAATATCATTCCACAACCTAGCTTCTAAATAGCTCTCCATTTTCGGTAAGTAAAAATATGGTCCGCTTCCTTTTTCTAATAATGTTTTTGCATTATGGAAAAAGTACAAACCAAAATCAACGAGACTACCTGACATCTTTTCTCCATCGACTAACATATGTTTTTCTTCTAAATGCCAGCCGCGCGGACGAACAATAAGTACAGCTGTTTTATCACTTAAACGATATTCCTTGCCACTAGGGTTTTTATATGAAATCGTTCCCTTCACTGCATCTCTTAAATTAATTTGGCCATCCATCGCATTTTGCCACGTTGGCGAATTAGAATCTTCAAAGTCTGCCATAAAGAGATGTGCGCCTGAGTTTAAAGCATTAATAACCATCTTACGATCTACTGGTCCTGTAATCTCCACACGACGATCTTCTAAATCTTTTGGAAGCGGGGCAATCGTCCAATCTTCAGCACGTATATGTGCTGTTTCTGGTAAAAAGCTTGGAAACTCCCCTGCATCAATTCTTTTTTGCTTTTCCACACGTTTTTGCAGTAAATTTTTACGGCGTGTATTAAAATTCTCATGCAGCTCTTTTAAAAAAGTGAGCGCTTCCGGTGTCAAAATTTCTCCATACGCCGGTAATACTTCTAAAGCGAGTGTAACCCGTGAAGTTTGCGTCGACATATTAGCATCCCCTCCGTAAACTGTTTTATAACAGATTTGATTTTATACTTTATATTATATAACAAATTTTCTGAAAGTGAAGAGATTTTTTGGAAATTTATCCTTTTTCTATAACATCCATCTATTCAAAACCGGCACTTTTCTTACTAGTAAATGAGGTATCATCGTATTTTGCAGCATATTTAAAGCTCTTACCTGTTACCCTTTACTAAAACAAAACGAGTGCAGTTGCTGTATAACAACTGCACTCGTTTTGTTGATTATGTTTTACTTTCCTCTAATACTACTGTCTTTGTTTTGGATTTTTGAAAAGTAAACGCCATCCCAACAAAAATCAAAATAATTCCCGCTGTCTGCATCGTGGTCGGACGAAACCCTGTAAATGCTGTATCAAGTAAAATAGCTACACCTGGATCCAAAAATACTAATACAGAAATAAGCCTTGTTGGTAAATCTCTTAAACTATCAAAAAATAAGTAATAAACAAAGCCAGTATGAATTAGTCCTGTCGCTGTAATCGCAATCCAATTACTCTCTGTTAACCCTTGAAACGCTCCAAAGTCTACAAATGGTAGTAACAGAAATATCCCTAAAAAAGTTTGCAAAAATGTCATTGCATATGCGCTTGTTTGTTTAATCCCTTTCCCTAACAAGGTAGTAAATGCATAAAATAATGCTGCAAGAAGTGCCCAAACCATCCCAGAGGACATTAACTTTTCTATCGAAACACTTCCATCTACTCCCGCTACTAAAACAGTACCGAGAAAACAAATAACAATTGAAATAACAGATAGCACTGTTAATTTTTCTTTAAACACGACACTCCCAATCATTAATACAATAATTGGTGCAAGATGATACACAGAAATTGCAATTGTCACTGACATGACTTCGAAAGCTTTAAACAGAAACACCCAGTTAAAAACAAGAAAGACACCACACGCTAATATTTGCAGTATTTCTTTTCGATTCCACTTTTCTTCTTTAAACTGACCTGTTGCAATCCAACATAACGTTAAAAATATAGTGGCACAAATACAACGAACAAATACTAATTCAAATGATGGTAAATTTGTTTTCACTGAAAAAAATCCGATTGATCCAAAAATAGACATCGATATGATCATTTTTATAGCTGGCGATGATTTTGTTTGGAATAACCTATTTGTGGCGCTCTTTTGAAACAATATAAACAACCCCCATTAGTTTAAAACGAACATTTACATTTCAAATTTCGTAATATTCTCAATTTTAAATATATAATAAGATGAATGGAATGTAAAAAATCGTAAAGATACTTAAAGCCATTTATTCTCACGAAGTGGCATTTGCAATCCTCATTCCTTTTACAATGTAAAGCATCATTGTAAAAAATAAAGATGATAAAAGGCAATATAGAAATACTCGTTTTCCCCGTTATAGCCACCTATATATTTTACCATATTTTACATAAAAATATTTTTTCCTAAACAATCTTTTTTGATTTTCTAACATATACATCACGGCTATGTAAACAAAAAGTGACATCCTCTCTTTTGTTTTCACATGGCATGGGGCGAAAATAGGTACTGATCCTTCTATGCATGGACAGATCCTGTTGTAGCTTTGGAATAAAGTTTGATCAAAAACATGTTGTTTATTTTAGAATTGACATGAAATTATATTAAGTTTATACTGTCAGTAACATATCACTGTTAATGACAGTATAATATTATTAACAGTGATATATTGCTGTTATAATAACAAAAACTATTTTTTACATTTCATTAAGGAGGTTAGATGTTTTATGAAACATACAGGGAGACATACAGGTGCATTTCTTTTGCTGTTTTTAACAGAGGGAGATAGCTATGGAGGGAAACTTCTGCAGAAATGTGAAGAAGAGCTTCCCATCAATCCAATTGATAGTGCCATTATATATCGTACACTCAAAAAATTAGAGACAGAAGGTGCTGTTGAGTCTTATTTGGACACATCTGATCAAGATAAGCCGAGAAAGATGTACAAAATTACTACAGTGGGAAAAAAACAATTAGAAGAGTTCCAAATAGATATTGAAGAAAAAATTAAAAACTTATCATTTTTCTTAGACAAATATAAAGACTGGAAAGAGTCTAATCATGATTAATGGCGCTCTCCTTTACTCTTTAGCCATTATTCTTATCAGTATTTCTTTTGTAAAGGATCGGAATAAAACAAAAGATGCTCTATTAAAGTCATGGAAAATGTTTCGTAATCTTATACCTTCCATGCTATCAATTATGCTTTTCGTTGGACTATCACTATCTATATTAACGCCTTCCTTCATTTCTTCCATCATTGGGGAAAAATCTGGATTCATCGGTATTGTTTATTCAGCAATAATTGGCTCTGTTGCACTCATTCCAAGCTTTGTTGTGTTTCCTCTTGGAAATACATTAGTCCAAAATGGTGCGGGCCTCCCACAAGTTGCGGCATTAATGTCTACATTAATGTCAGTAGGAATCACAACTTTACCGATGGAACAAAAGATATTTGGGCGAAGTTTTGCTTATTCTCGTAATGCATCTGCATTGTTAATGTCTCTCATATTCTCGTATATTATTTGGGTGGTGATGGTATGAATGAATTAAAAAGATATCGTTTCTTTTTCATTTTACTATTGGGACTCCTTATATTGACTTTTATAAACCATTCGTTGGGATGGAACGCATTTCAATTAACAGGAAAAAGTATTTTAGATATGCTGTTTCTACTTCCTCCTGTCTTAATATTCGTAGGATTGCTTGACCAGTGGGTGAAGAAAGAAACATTAATTAAATATATGGGGAAAAAATCTGGCATCTATGGTATCTTATTCTCCCTATTATTAGGAGGAATTGCAGCTGGTCCCCTCTATGTTGCTTTTCCAATCGCGGCACTTTTATTAAAAAAAGGAGCGAGCATACGATACATTGTATTTTTTCTAGGAGTTTGGACAACTGCAAAATTACCGGTTATTGTATATGAATTTGCTTCATTTGGAGTTAAGTTTACACTCATCCATATTTGTTTTGGTCTATTATTTTTCTATTTAATGGGTATTATTTATGAGAAGTTCTACGACCAACGACAATTGTTGAAATATGATATAACTAAAGAAATATAGAGTTAGAGGAATCGTTCTTTAAGCCTCTAACTTTTAGCTCCTTTCGTAACTGTAACTTTTAATTGAACTATCCCCACCTTCACTTCGTTTAGAGGAGAGGGCTTCTCAGTTAAAATGATAAAATTTCACAAAAAACACTTCATACTTTTGGGATTTCCGCATATAAATCACAGCTATGTAAACAAAAATTGATATCCTCTCTTTTGTTTTCACATGGCATGGGGCGAAAAAGGGCTCTGACCGCTTCTATCCATGGACGGACACTCTTTTCCTAAACTTATACGCAAAGAAATGAGAAGCAGCGTCACCGCTGCTCCTCATTTCTTCTGCTTCTCATACTGCTCAAACACATGAATTCTTTCAAAAATTGGCGGATGTGTATATAAGAAAAACTTCACTAACGCCGGTGGATTCACTTGACTTAAACTTGTTTTCGATAAATACTGGAACGTCTTTACACCAGAATTTCCATCCTTCGTTATATCTAAAGCATATTGGTCGGCTGCCCGTTCTTCTATACGTGATACGTAGTTTGATAGTGGGCTTACTGCAAAAGACAACACAGAGGAGATAAGAAAAAATAATGGGATAATCGATAAGCACGCCATCTTTGATAGGCGCAATGTATCTCCCCATTTTCTGAGGCACATATTGATAATACGGCTAATCAAATACATCCCTACAAACGTTAACACAATATAACTCGCCACACCCCAATATATATGTTTCATCACGTAATGTCCCATTTCATGAGCCATAATAAATAAAATCTCTTTATCTTTTAACTGCTGGAGCGTTGTATTCCACAATACAATTCGAGAATTCGATCCAATTCCTGTCACATATGCATTTAGGGCCGTTGTTTTCTCAGACATGTTCACTTCATATACATGCTCAGCTGGAATATCTGCCCTGTCCGCAATTGCTAAAATTTTCTTCTCTAAGTCTTTATTTTGCAATGTAGAAAAATCATTGTATAACGGATCAATTACAACGGGCTGTACAAAGGTTAAAAAAATTGTAAACGGTACTGACAAAGCCCAACCAGCTAGCCACCACCGCTTCGGAAATTTATAAATCAGCCATAAAAGAACAGAAACAACGAGAAACATCATAATATAATTTACCCAAAAATCAATTACATGATCTTTTATCCAACTCGCTGTGGATTGCGTTGAAATACCGTAATCAATTGAGATTTGATGCCCTATCCATTGCAGAGGCAATGCAAGAACGGTTATAAGCAATGATAAATAAAAGAGATAGATAGCAACTTGAATAACCCGTACTTTCGTCGTTTCTTTTGACCATTTTTCAAAACGATTTGATATACCTAAAACAAGCACAAACAATAAAATAATCCATTCAAGAGGCGTCGCTAAAAAAAAGAGTGAATTTTTCACACGCGAATAATCTTGACTTAATGTAAGTTCCTTTGCATTCATAAACGTCTCTGGATCAGCGCTCGTTCCTTTATACATATCTGGAATAATTTCATGATTCCATCCAAATAAATACCAATATATAAATAACGCAAAACCAACGTACAAAAAAAGTGACCACTTCACAACCTTCTTCACGGTATCTCCTCCTCTATGCTGCCTGTCTCTTATTATTGTAAGTTCGTTCCTCCTAAAATAGAACAAGCTAATACATCGAATTGTCATGCAATTTTCAATCCCTCCCCATGAATTTTCGGATTTTTCTTATAAAATAAAATTAGGAGGAGGATGGAAATTGAAAAAAATTTATATTACGTTTACATTAGGCTTAGTCATCGTAATTGGAATTGGAATTTACTATTTTACAGATTATCGTAAAGCTTCTGCTGAAATACCACGTGGAATCGTTATGGAGGATGTAAATGGTACAACGCTATCTTTTGATCAACTACCAAAAAAACTTAAACTCGTAGAATTTATATACACAAAATGCCCTGATATTTGTCCCGTTACTACATACAAAATGAAGCATTTACGAGACGAACTAGAAAAGGATAAACTATTTGGTAAAAAAATTGAATTTATTACAATTACCATTGATCCTAAGTTCGATACAAAAGAAATATTAACTACATATGCCAACACATTTGAAATGAAAAAAACGAAAGGGTGGCACTTACTGCGCGGTGATAAAGATGAAACGAAAAAACTAGCAGATACATTTAACTTTCAGTACCGCGATCCAGGAAGCGGACTCTATATTCATACTTCTAACTCCTATCTACTCGATGAAAATGATCGTTTAATCGAAGTCTTCGGTATGGGAGAACGTGGTTTTAACAGCAAAAAAGTGCTTGAGAAAATTAAAAATGCATTATAAAAACCTCTTCATCATTCGAAGAGGTTTTTCACACATATTATTCTATATAAACTATGCTACGAAACTTTAAACCTATCCATTCTACACTCTCTATTTATCCCGCATTAACGGGCAGTAAAAGCCCGATTGGTGAGGGCCTTTAATCAGTGGGTGATGAAGAGCCCCCCACTGATTAAAGTTTCACTTTATCTCTCTGTATGTTTCTTCGGCTCATATGTTGGAATAAGAAGCGCACTCGCAATCCAGCAAACAAGACCGAAACCACTTATATATTTCCCGTATTCATAATGGTTTAGATAAACCTTCCCTACAAGAATTAAGATAAATCCAAGTAAAACAACTACATATCCAACTTGTTTTTTCGACAATACCAATCAGCACTCCTTATTGAAAAATGTTAACAAAAAAACTTAAATCCTGAAAAGAAATGAAGCTATATTTCATAATTCCTTGTACAGCTAGAAGTAGTATAAGACCAAGTACACATATATAATTAATTCCATCTTCACTTCTTTTCTCAACTACAATTCCGCCCCCAATGCATAGTAGCCCTAGAAGATGAAGTGCTAAATAAACAAAAAAGTATGCTTCATTCCAGCGAAAGCCTACATTCACTGTTGTAATCACAATTAAACTCACCATGATTACATAAAACAATTTATTTGATTGAATTGTTTCATTCATAGAATCATATCCATTCCTTTCTATATAAATCTTTTTTGATTTTCCAACATACAAATCGCCGCTATGAAAACAAAAGGTGACCTGTATTTTTATTTTCACTTAGCATGAGGATGAAATAGGCTCTGACCGCTTCTATCCATAGACGGATTCTCTCTCCAGCCTAAAAAAGATAGGTATATCTTTTTTATTATTCAATAAATTCTACGTTCTCTAACCTATATCTCTCATTTTATTCGTATATACTACCGACACCTCTTTATTCATATAACGACGATTCACGAACAAAAAGACGAGTACTAAATTTAATCCAATGATAAAAATAATAAGTCCTGTAAAAAATGGAGTTTGATTAGAAAAATCCGCAAAGCTTATCATTTCTTCCTTACTGAACATAAAAGATGTAATAAGTACGATTGCGTTATTTAACATATGAATACTAATCGGCATCAGTAAGCTTTTCGTCCGAATGTATACAATTGATAGTACGATACTAAACATGACAGCACTGAGGAAATCAATATGAAAACATCCGAAAAGAAGCGCTACAATAACCATCGCTTTTCCGGTTCCCCATTTCGCTGCAAAACGCTGAAATAGAAATCCCCTAAATACAAATTCACATACAATAGGAGCTACTAGTACGATTATTATAAATTGATATATGTATCCGCCCGCACTCCCTATAATCGGTTCATGTAATATATTTATAATAAAATCCGGTGTAATCCATACAAAGCTATACATATACAATACAAGATATCCATAACTAAAAAGGCATAGCATTCCCGTAATCATTAAAACTTGTAAAAGATTAAATGCTTCTCTTCTATTCACAAATAAAGTAAATGGAATACGATGGCGCTTACATTGATACCATAACCAAAGTGTTGGAAATATGTAGAGTACAAGTATGCTTGCAAAAGAAGAAATTGATATATGAAATGTATTCTCTAACAATTGTTTACTAATACGTTCAATCAAAACAAGTAGTGTAAATACAATCAAAAAATATCTGGCTCGCATCGAACAAAACGGATTCACACTCATCTCCTCCCCTATGTTACATTTATCATATCATTCGAATCTTATTTTTAAGCAAAGAAAACCTTAAATTTTCCTTAAAAATCCCATAACTTACAATAAAATGTTATGATATTCGATGAAAATAGGGGGCGATTCAGATTGTATAATGCAAATGTTTTACTTGTTGATGATGAAACGGCAATTTTACAACTATTAACTACTATTCTACAAAAAGAAGGATTTTCTCATATTACAACTGCTACATCTGCAGAAGAAGCTTTACAATTCGTAGAACAAAATCGTTATGATTTAATGATTTTAGATGTCATGCTTCCCGGGCAATCTGGTTTTGACATTTGTCCAATTATTCGTCAAAAAACAGATTGTCCAATTTTCTTCCTAACAGCAAAATCATCTGATTTAGATAAAGTATCTGGCTTCTTATACGGGGCAGACGACTATATTACAAAACCATTCAATCCACTGGAAGTCGTCGCTCGTATGAAAGCTCAACTTCGAAGACATATGAAACAAACTACACAACCTATGAAAGAGACACACTTTATTTCATTTGGGAGATTTCAGGTCGATAAACATGCAGCTGAATTGCAAGTAGATGGGAAAATTGTGGAATGTTCAGCTCAGCTCTTTCAACTACTACTCTTTTTCTGTGAACATCCTAATTACGTATTTTCAAAAGAAGAAATATACGAAAAAGTATGGGGGGCTCCTGCCTATAATGGAGATGACAACACAGTTATGGTTCATATTCGAAAACTACGTGAAAAAATCGAGCTTGACCCAAGTAACCCTCAATACATAAAAACTGTTCGCGGACTTGGTTATAAATTCATCGCAAAGTAGGTACCAACTATGAATTTAAGTAGAAGGATTATTATACAATTTATTATACAACATATTTTCGTCTTGTTTACTTTACTCATTGCAGTCATCGTCGCTTTCGCCTACCTGGGGCATCTTTTTAGTACGACCCTTTATGAACCAAATGTTCCAGAGTTTGATAACTTTACTATGTCTCAGCATGTTTCTTCAGAAAATGGACGTATTATATTAAGTTCTGAGGTAAAAGAAATGATTGAGGAGAAAAATGATTGGCTTCAAATTGTCGATAAAAATGGAAAGGTACTCTATGACTTCAATACTCCTGAAGATGTTCCTGGTTCTTATACAAAAACAACATTAGTTGCTTATTTGCAGCATCATATACAAAGTCCTTACAAATTTACGTATTGGGACATTGAAGTTAAAGAGAAGGAAGCAATTGTGATTTATGGTGGAAAGTTAAAGAGTAATACTTTACTTCAAGAGTTAAAACAAGAACACGGTTCACCATTATCAGCTGAATTTTCTTTAACAGAAAAAGAAAAGAAACAGTTTACCGCAGAAGGTGCTACGCTGCAAATATTTAACGCACAAGGAGAAGAGATTTTTGCTTATCCTAAAACAAAAAGAAACTCCTTTTCAGCCATTCAAGCTGTACTTTCTGAAAAAGAGCCTTGGAATCACAAAGAAAATATCTCGAGTTTTTATAATCCAGAGGACCAAACCTTATTTACCATAACAGTAAAAAATGATCATTACTATCCATCTGATATGAATGAAGATTTATTAACGAAAAAAATATTCATAGGATTTGGAGTTATTATTCTAATCGCTTTTGTCTACTTAGTTGTTCTTTCTATTTGGTACGGAAGAAAATTTGGTAAACCATTATTACACACAATGCGTTGGCTCAAAAATATAGCTAGTGGAAAATATGAAGAACCGGTAAGTAAAAAAGGAAGAACAGTTCGCTTCCGGCGCTCAGGTAAAGAAAAATGGTCATTCAGACTGTTTAAAGATGTAACAAATGCTCTAGAGCACCTTTCTATTACACTCAAAAAAAATGAGTCCATACGACAAGTTATTCAACAAACACGTGAGGAATGGATTACTGGCCTCACTCATGATTTAAAAACACCACTCAGTTCCATTTATGGGTACTCTCTATTACTAGAATCGAAACAATATAACTGGGATGATAACGACATTCAACAGTTCGGCCGCGTCATACGAGAAAAATCTCAATATATGACAACATTAATTGATGATCTAAGCTTAACTTACCAATTAAAAAACAACGCAATTCCCTCTCAGCACGTTAAAGTTGAGATTAATCAATTTGTCCAAAAAGTCTTGTTACAATTTATTAATAACCCGACACTTCAAAATCAAAACATAGAATTTGTTCCTAGTTCCAATGCAATTCATTACTCTATTGAAGAAAAATGGTTCCAACGTATCATTGAGAATTTATTAGCAAATGCAGTAAAGCATAATTATGAAACAACAAATGTTATTGTAAAACTTGGACAGAATAAACAATCTTTTACACTTTCTATTTCTGATAATGGAAAAGGAATGGATGAGCAAACGAAAGAGCTTTTATTTGAACGATATTACCGCGGTACAAATACTGAAGAAAACAACGCAGGAACAGGCCTTGGCTTAGCGATTACAAAACAACTTGTTCTTGCACATAACGGTACGATTTCCATTGAAAGTGAAATTGAAAAAGGAACAACCATTACGATGGTGTTCCCATTCTCACCTAATAGCAAAAAAGAGTCCTAATATAAAGTGAAACTCTAATCAGCGGGGATAAACTCCCCCTCGCTGATTCAAGTTTCACTTTAGTTATCATTTGCTCCAATTCTAATAGTTGAAATGTATATGGTTGTACATCATATCCGATGTTGTAAGTAAAAGACAGGTAACAATTTTGATATTAGGAAAGTACTACTATAATTAACAGGAAATCCGTATATAGTAGTCCATCAATAATACGTGGTACTACATTTCATGAAACTTTGTACTATGAAACCATCTACTTTTTAACTTTTGTTTTGAATTAACCCTTATTTTCCCTATAATATATGGACCTATTTTTGTCTTATTTAAGAGATATACCGCAGGAATTGGACATAGTATACCAACCAACATATCAATACTTATTGTGCCAAAAAGAGTATTAAACTGAGGGATTTTTGCTACTATCATATTAGATATAGTCCACTGAAAAAACGGATGTAGCAAATAAATTCCAAATGAGTATTGACTGATTAGTAGTAAAAATTTAGGTACATGTTTTATTTTTGATGCAATATGGAAAAGCACCAGTATTGTAGATATTGTAAATAAAAGAACATCCACTCTTTTAGAACTAGTAACAGTTAAAATATTGAAATGTTGAAAAAGAATAACGATGATTCCTGTTAATATCCATGAAGAGATGATCCATTTACGGTTTTTATTTAACCATGTTTTAAAGTATTCATAATGACCACCTGCATAATATCCAATAAAGAAGTAAATGATCCAGCCTGGAAATAGAAGCCAAGAGTAGTAATACCAAATATCATTTGCATATGGAATATCAAACGGTTGAATAAAATTAAAAAAACCTAAGTAGATTAAATTAATCAGTAACGAGAAAATAAGAACAAATTTAGGAGAAAAAAACTTCTCAATTTTATTAAAAATAATGTGCAAAAAGTAGAACTGAAATATAATTAAAACAAAATAGCCATGGAACTCTCCTAATACAATATTTCTTATAGATTGTACTAAGATTGCATGGAATCCATTCGTATAATTTGATTTAGCTGCATAAAAAATACCCATACATATAAAAGGCAATAAAATAAATTTTACTCTTTTTAAAATGAATTGATTAGGTACTTTATCCCTATAATTATAAGCTATTACAAATTCAGATATAAAAACAAACATAGGTGTACCGTACATAAGTAGTATTTGAAGATACGATACCAATACATCTATTGTATTTTCAGATGCAAAATTTGCAGAACTTCGTGATATGGCATGTATGAGAACTACACTTAAACATGCTAAACTTCTTAATATAGTAATTTCTGAAACTTTGTTTTTCATAAATTCCACCTTCAACATAAATTACATATCCATAATTCCAAATAAACTTTCGACATTGCAAATTTATTTGGAAAAGCAACTTATTTTTCAAAATCCACAGCCGCATCTATCTCAATTCCTGTTTTTCTTTTAATGATAAGAAAGTAGTTTGTTCAGTGAATAATGATAGTGAGATGCCAGTCTTATTACACCATCATTAAATTTTTACGTATTTTGAAATATTTCCACATATAACTGTTCTTTCATTTGCTTTACTTTATTTCTTTATTTTTCCTCTTAAGAGTAATACAGAAAAGAAGAATAGGTACTTAAACGTGGTAAAAAATAAAGTGAAACTTTAATCAGTGGAGGTTTTCTTCATCCCCCACTGATTATTAGCCCGACCAATCGGGCTTTTACGGGATAAAATAGGATTTGTAGAATAGATATGCAAATCATATGATACTGGCTATTTCTTAAAAAAAGCTTAAAACCGATTAAAACGATAATGGATAATCCAAATTTTAATCCAATCAAAGTTATCAAAGTACATTTCCAATTTTTCTAGCTAATTGTTTCAAAGCATATGGTAACATATATTGTTTTAATTCTTGAGAAACCAATTCTAGTTTATTAGAAATCGATAAATTTGTTCAAAAAACGCCATACTTCCTGCATACTTATATAAAAAAAATGGCGTTTTTCTAATTATTTAGATACAAATTCACCTCAGCTTAATAGCGATGAAATGATATTCTATTAGTATGTAAGCCTTTCAAACCTTTTGAAGGATTTCTTCATTCACATAGTCTTTGCTAACAGAAATATATAATTCGCTTAAGAAAACATAATTCTTTTTACGATTCAGTAGGCTTCTTCATAAATAAGGCCCGTCCACAGTCCAGAGACACCAAATACTTTATTCGATTGTTTTATTT
This sequence comes from Bacillus cereus group sp. N21, assembly GCF_016483395.1. Lineage (NCBI taxonomy): Bacteria > Bacillati > Bacillota > Bacilli > Caryophanales > Bacillaceae > Bacillus > Bacillus cereus group sp. N21. Next base: position 4,315 of record NZ_JAEHBX010000069.1, on the reverse strand, counting down.
CTTTCATTCTACGTATTTCTACTTGAAAAAACCTCTAAAGATATCTCTAAGCTTTTCATCTGTAAAACCTAATCCACTTTTAAGACTTTGTAGTTTGTACACTTCCCAATCCGTTTCATACGAATACTTCATGAACAGCCCCTACTTCCATACCGTCGTCACTTTTCATAATCGTTGGACGCAGCGCCCGAAGCTGAGCTATCGTTTAAACAACTTCTTTAATATGATTAATCTTAGCCTTAATACGAAAAAAAAGTTTCCTAGAATCTAGGAAACTTTTTCTCTTCTTATTGTTGTTTCTTCTGCACCGGCAACCAAATCTCAACTTGCGCAAACTCGCTCTTATCCTCATGACAACGTTCATCGTATAATTCAAACTCTGTAACTCCAGCATGTTCATACCCTGAGTGCGGGAACCATTCTGTGAAAACTGCATTCCACGTTTGTTGAATGGAAGATACCATATCTTTATGCGGTACTTTAGGCGTTGTAAATACAGCGTAAGTTGCTTCTGGGAACGTGCGCTGCGCTAGTTCAGTCGGTACCCCATCAAAACTTGTAACTTCCATCCCAATAATATACGTGAAATCCCCTGTTTCTAAATTAAAATCCGTGCACATTCCAAGCTCTACATATTGATCTGTATGTTTACGGTTTGTAATGTTACTCGCAAGATTGTTTTGTAAATAACGGTCCCAAAATGCCGGAATATCTTTAAGGTTTTTCCCTTCTTTACTAGACGTCTTCATCTCATATCCAGCCACATGAAACGCTGGTTTTTTTTCAATACGAAATTCCATTTGTATTCCCCCTAAATATGGATTGATCTTCCGCTGCTTCACATTTGCTTTATAATACATCGGTGTCTTAATTCCTTGCCTTCGGTAGCTACTTGGCGTCATCTGAAACAACTTTTTAAAGGCTCGAATGAACGTTTCATGAGATTGAAAGCCATGTTCTAATGCGATATCAAGAATTTTTCCTTCCGTATGAGAAAGCCGATAAGCTGCCCGAGCTAGCCTCCTCCTACGAACATACTCCATGACAGTATCGCCTACTAGCGCTTGGAATACGCGATGAAAATGATACTCCGAGAACCCTGCAATACGAGCCAAATTACTTAATGTTTGCTTCTCCATTACATCTTCTTCAATATAATCAATTGCTTTTTGAATTTGTGTTTCATAGCTTTCCATCTCTGTTCACCCGCCTTATGTATTATCATAAAAGAGAAGACAATTCTTTTCTTGACGTTTTTTGCTTTTATTTTACAGAAATTTGTAACTTTTTCATATTACATTCGTTGTTATAAGTGAAGGGAGGGAGATAATTGAAAAAACATGATGTGAAAGTGTACGGTATTGTCATTACTGGCCCATCGAAAGAATTAGTAAAGTTACAAAATTCTCCTCATGTTCGCGACGCTACTCTTGGAGATATTGAGTTTTGGAATTGGTTTAAGCGTCCAAGTGGTTCTCGTCACTAAAGTGAAAACAACCATTCGAAGTTGAATGGTTGTTTTATTATTACATCACTCAAAAGTAACATCTATCTGAATAACTTCCGACCGGCTCCCAAGTCTAAGCGGCGGACCCCAAAATCCGAATCCAGAAGAAACAATCGCATGAAATGTTTCCTTTTGTAAGTATCCCCAGTCCAGTTCATACATTCTTCTAGTAATAAGATGATTCGGTGCCATTTGTCCTCTATGCGTATGGCCCGATAATAATAAATCCACGCCAGATTCCGCTGCCTGTTTTAATTCAAACGGCTGATGATCCATCGCTATAACGGGAAGCGATTTATCTACGGTGCTCATTAACTCTTCGAAACTTTGACGATCTCGCTCCGTTTTATCTCTTCTTCCAACAAGATAAAAACTATCTTCCATTTTGATGACTTCATCTAACATGATATGAATATCGATTTTCTTCATTTCTTGCAAAAATTCTGGAATGGCTCTTCCGTAATATTCATGATTTCCGAGTACTCCATACACACCAAGAGGCGCCTGCATTTGTTTCATAACTTGTCCCATGTTCTTTTTTATAAATTCTCCTGGATGATCGTCAATGATATCACCAGGTAGTAAAATGATGTCCGGCTCCATTTCATTTACACGGTGGACTAATCTTTTCAAATGAGAAACACCTGATAATTTGCCAAAATGCATATCAGACGCCATCGCAATGCGAAGCGTTTTCCGCCCTTTCGCTTCTTTTGGTATGTGAATTTCATACTTTCGAACAATCGGACTATACGCATTAAATGTTCCATAACCGAATATGAAAAGAAACATAATAAGGGTAACAATTCCTGTCCAAATAATAGCTGTATCTCTCGGCACCGCTACCAGTTGTAAGATAAATACTGCTATATCAGCTAACGGCAGCAAAATAAGTGCATATTGCATTACCGCAAACCAATAGGAACCAATTGTCCTTAAGAACGGAAGGAATTTGAAAACCTGGACGATTACATACGCATATGAGAATAATGCAACTAACAAAGCATAATATCCCCAAGATTGCCAACCAAAACTTGTTTGAAGCCAAACCCATCCGTTCCATCCGATGTAGAACATCAGTAATGTATATAGAATCAAAATAGTAACTATATTAAAATATCGACGAATTTTCACAGCGTGCCTCCTTTTCTCTTTCTTTTATTATAACTCGATAGCTATTCAAACTATAAATATTACGTATCATGAACGACTAACAATTCCCTATCATTTCATAAAATGAAGCTTTAATTAGTTGGGATTTTCTTCCTCTCCCCCTAACCTCTTTGCTTTTGCTGAATGTTGTAGTACGTACTACCCAAAAAAGTTTGCTCATTTTAGGATACGTTTTGTTGAGCAGGGACATTTTCTTTTATCATTTTAACCGAGAAGCCCCCCTCCTCTAAACGAAGTGAAGGTGGGGGATGAATCGCTTTTTTCTTTTTTAAAGAAAACGTCTCTTTTTTTGTGGAACGTATGTTTGTTTTTCTGTATAATGATCTTATCAAACAAAATGAGGTGAGAACAGGTGAAGAAAGCGTATTTTTCGAAACGAATCTATAAAACAGATGTACCGTATGAAGTGATAGATATATTGACACAGACAACAGAAACATTTAATACAGCGAAACGATATGCGTTTCAAACGATCGTCCGAGAAAAACGTTGGAACCGTAAGATGCATACAGACAGTCTTCATCTTGTTCTCAAGCGGAACTATCAATTGAATGATTACTATGCAAATAGTGCGGTGCAAGAAGCAAAGGCGCTGTCTACAAGTTTAATGGAGTTACAAAAACTATATGAGAAACAAACGCAAGAGAAAATTAAGAGACTCAAGAAAAAGTTGAAACAAGAACGGACAAAACTGACCACCCTTCGTAAAATCAAACAAAGTTGTGTGAAAGGAAAGCTGACGTTTCCGAAAAATGCCCGCTTCGCGAAGCACAACAACCTCATTTCCTTATCCCGTAAAAAAGACACCTTAATTTGGCAGAGTGAATATTTGTTTGAGCACCAATACTTAGATCTTCAAATCAAAAGGATTCAGGCGAAAATCGGCCTTTTAACCCACAGGCAATACCGTTTAATTCAAAAACTTACATCATATAAAAAGCAAATTCCAAGCGCAGTATTTGGAAGAAAAAAACTGTTTCGTTCTCAATTTACAATCGATAAGTTTGTACGTAACCATGACAAATGGAAAATATTATTTTCTCGTGCTCGAAATAAACAACTCATTCTATCTGGCCGTAAAGATGCCAAATATGGTAATTTTGTGTTTCAGTATGCGATGGAGAAACAGGAATTATGGATGACAACAAGTACAGGAAAAACACTTACGTTTCCAACTGTTACGTTCCTGTATGGCCAAGAAGTCATTGAGGAAGTAATCACAACCCAATTACAGTGTAAGAATAAGAAAAAGCATGGCAAACCGATTGCGTGGTCTGTGGAAAATCATGGGGAGTATTACATTGTGAAATGTTTAGTCGATGTGCCAGAAAACCCTCACACGAATTACAGTACATCAGATGGCGCGATTGGTGTGGATTGCAATCTCGAACATTTTGCTTGGGCGAATGTAACGAAGGACGGGAATTACAAAGGAAGTGGTGCCCTCCGTTTTTCAATTCTAGGTAAATCCACCGGGCAAATTACAAAGATAATTGAAGCGGAGGCCATTCGCTTAGTAGATTTAGCGGAGCGGTATAACAAGCCGATTGTCATCGAAAAGTTAGATACAACCCAATCGAAAACAGGGGATCGTTATGGAAATAAGCGAGTGAATCGAATGAAGAGTATGTTTGC
>NZ_JAEHBX010000068.1:0-24540 GCF_016483395.1 Bacillus cereus group sp. N21 | reverse complement strand
GATGACATTCGAAACTTAGAGTCTCGTACTTTAGGGAACGAAAAAGACATCGTTAATATAAATAAGCAACTTGATAAGATCAGTGCCAATACCACATGGATTCTCCGCATCATAATCGGTGCGATTGTAACGGCACTTATTGGACTGTTATTGAAAGGAGGTGTATAAATTGGTCGAAGTCAGTGTAATAATTGCGGTTGTTGTAGCTTTATCACAAGTGGCGAAAATGCTTGGCTTACAAACTAAATATATTCCGTTGCTTAATTTAACGCTTGGCATTCTGCTAGGCGTTTTATTTTTGCCATTTGATATAAAAATGAACGTGTTCCAGGGAATCATCATCGGTTTATCAGCTAGTGGGTTATACGATCACTCTAAAATTACGAAAAAGGACGTTGATAATAAATGAAAAAAACAATTAAACTAGCTTCTACTGTATTTATGACTTCTTTGCTCCTGTTCAGCTTTACTACAGGGGCTTTTGCTGATAGAACGCTTATTATTTCTGATTTACCAAAACAACCTTATCGTTATGGCGTAGGGGCTTACGAAGGCGTTGTAGCTCATTCAACGGCAACTCCAGAAGCTCCAGCTATTAATATTCAAAAGTATGAAACTCGTACATGGCGTAACGCTTTCGTTCATTATGCAGTCGATTGGAATGAAACAATCCAAATTGCTGATACAAAATACATTGCTTACGGTGGTGGACCTGGCGCGAATAAACGTTTTGTACATGTAGAGCTTTGCGAAACTGCAGATTATGATAAATTTAAACGTTCATATGACAAATACGTGAAGCTACTAGCTAAAATTTTACGTGACCGCGGATTATCTGTAGAAAAAGGATTGTGGACTCACTATGATGTTACAAAGTACCTTGGTGGTACAGATCACGAAGACCCACTTGATTATTTACGTATTCATGGTGTATCTGAAGCGCAATTCCGTGCTGATGTACAACGTGCATACAATAATTCTAGTGTTGAAGTTTCTGTTCCAGATAAACCATCTAAACCAGCAGAAGTACCAACTGCAAACGTTGAAGGAGTTGCATACATTCAAGGTAATAATATAAATCTACGCAAAGGCCCGAATGCAAGCTATTCTGTTATTCGTCAACTAAACAAACCGGAAGCATACCAAGTTTGGGGCGAGAAAGATGGATGGCTAAACCTTGGTGGTAATCAGTGGGTATATAACAATCCTTCTTACATCAAGTTTGAGAAGAAAGAGCCAGTTAATCCGATTGTAGGAAAGCGTGTTGTTTCTAAAGTAGACAACCTACGTTTCTATGACTCTGCTTCCTGGGCAGATAAAGATGTCGCTGGCACTTTAGATGCAGGATTAGGATTTGCAATTGATGCAAAGGTAAATGTCAATGGTTCAACTCAGTACAAAGTACACAACAGCAAAGGTAAAACATACTATGTAACAGCAAATGAAGCTTATGTATATGTGAAGTAAAAACAAGAGCCGTCCTTAATTGGGCGGTTTTTTTATTTTTATCTTAATTATTATTAACAGTTGGATTCTCGGTTTAATAAGTAATGTACGCAATAAAAAAAGGTCGAATTAGAGAAATAATCTAGTTCGACCTTTTTTTATCTAATGACATCTTAAAACTATGGTTTTACTAGGCTCGCTTATAATAAAAAGAATATTCTGTATTTAATTTATCAACCATCTTCAAAGAAGGAATTCCGTCTTTACTTCGTAGAATTATGGTAATATTTAGATAATTATAGATAGAATAAGGGGGATGGCTTGTTATGAGCGCACATATAATAACTAAAGAGCAAATCAAGCAAATATTAGATACTTGGTATCAATCAATGTTGCGACAACAAGTAGAAAAAGCAAAACAACTCAAACAAGAAATTGAAGACAAACTTTCTAGTATAAAAGAAGACGAAAACCTACTACTATATTATTCATTATTAAATTTTAGATATAAAGTACTAACAGGTGGACTTAACATTACAAAAGATGATTTTAATGAAATTAACTCCTTTGATATACCTGATAACAGCTTTCTATCCTATTATCATCACTTCTTCAAAGCAATTCACAGCACCATTCTTGCAGACTACAATGAAGCAAAAGAACATTTTGAGAAAGCTGAAAATTTTTTAATGTATGTACCTAATGAATTAGAGAAAGCTGAATTTAATTATCGTTTAGCTTCATGTTACTATCAAATCTATAAACCGCTTTTAGCTATTGACCACATACGAGTAGCAAAAGATATATTTTCTAAACATGCGGGCTATGAAATGAATGTAGCTTTATGTGATAACATTTTTGGGTTATCTTGTATAGATTTAAGACAATTTGAACAAGCCGAAGAAAACCTTAACGCCGCCATAGATATTCTAAAAAATAAAAATGAAAGAACATTGTTACTACGTGTTAGAAATAACATCGGACTATTGTATGCAAATCAAAATCTGTCTTCTTTAGCAATTCGTCACTTATCAGAAGTTACAGAAAACATACCAAATCATTTTAAAGCCCTATATTTACAAGCAGATGAAAATTTAAAATTAGGTGAAACAGAAATTGCATCTCAGCTCATTGAAAAGGGTTTAACTATCTGCAATGAATTAGGGAATAAGGAATATCAATACCGTTTTACAATTCTAAGAGAAATTAACAACACATCTAACACTACAGAGTTAGAAACTGCTGTATTAGCAGGAGTTTCATACTTTAAAAAAGAAGAATTATGGGATTGTATTGAAGAATATGCAGAACGACTAGCGAATAAATTTTATGCAGAGGAAAATCATGCGAAGGCTAGTAAATATTTCTACATTAGTAATGAAGCAAGAAAAAAACTATTAGCTAAAGGGGCGTTAAAGTAATGAAAAAGATTGGATTAACAATAACAGGATTAGCGTTAGCTGGAATTATGACTTTTAGTGTTAACAACATTCCAGGATTTTCGACATTAAACAAAGGTGACACACCCGCACCACAAAGACCTGATTTAACATTAAATATAGGTGATACTCCTTCACCTGCCGATAATAGAGGTGATGGTGGTTCGCCTTCTAATACGCATGGAAACGGTGGAGGCATTGTAGCAAAAGAAATTTAAGTGAATTTACAGTAAAAGAAGAACGTTTACCCTCACTACAAGGCGTTCTTCTTTTTTTCTTTTATTCTTCGTCTTCAAAATCGCGCAAGCTATTAAGTAATTCTGTAAAAGATGAACAAACAGGATAAATTGCTTTTTCTATTTCTTCTTCCTCATGTTCCCAAAATACAACCGTCGGTGCTTCGGGGGTATTTCGATAATCAAAACATAAGAAGTTTCCAAATGAATCTCTTCCAAAAGGATATACTTTATCTACTAATCTGTCTTTTATACTCTCATATCTTTGAATAATTGAGTATTCGCTTTCTAAATCGAAAGTTAACAAGTTATTGAAAACATTTTCATCTTGTTCGGGTATGTCAAATATCTTCGGACGAGGATAACCACCATCGTATTTCTTCACACATTCAACAAAATCAATAGGAAATTTAATATCAAAATATTGTTCTACTTGCTGAATTTCTTTATCAGTAATTTCTTTTTTACTTACTCCAATCCAAGTCACCTTATTCATACATAATCCTCCTTATTTATCACTATCTTTTCCCCAAATTTTGTATCCACCTGTATGTCCAGTTTTCCCATGCGGTAAAGAATCTACAAGTTGCATGCGTCCTGTGTCTTGATGGTGATGCCATGTAAACCTGTCAGGTACTTCCCCCTCTTTAAATAGTTCTATTTCTTCTTCTGTAAATTTTGAAGCTAGTTTAGGGTCTTTCATTATTTTTTCATATAATAGCTTACTGCATATTCTATCATGTGTTGGTCGTGTTTTCTTGAAATCTTCTTCTTTTAGTCTTACTTCTTCTATAGGTTCAAAAATAGGGAATCCATCAGCATCATATGGTATACCTGTAACTGGATGCTTATCTCCTGCTAATTCACCTTTTCTCAATCTAATTGTCTTTGGACCATTCGGGCCTTCGTAAGTATATGGAGCCGCCTTCTGTATATATTGTTGAATACTCCCAACTCCTGTATATGCGAAATGATTTCCAGGCTTGAATTCATAGTTATTTAATATATGTAATGCATTTCTGTATGCAGAGGAATTAGTTATCAGCGACTTTCCTTTTGTAAAGCCTGTAACGACTGCTACTTTCCCTACTTGTCCTGCTTTACTAAGACCTTTATCACCAAGTAAGCCCACTCCTAATGATGTTATACCATAGGCAGCGTAATGCATTCTGCTTTCCATATCCCCATTCCAAAAATTATTTATAAACGAATCTGAAAAAGCATTCCACATTGCAGGAAGAGTTTCGTCGTAGTTTACAATCGCATCCCGCATATTCAACCAGGTTTCTTTATCACCTAAAGCTACGAATCCTTCCCATGCATCTTCAGCACCATCTACAAAACCAGTAGAAATGCCAGTCCATGCATCAATTAGATCCTTTTTATCTCTTTCCCAAGCTTTCTCGAAGTCAGATTTAGGCGGAAGTTTACCGCACATTGCACCTTCTTCAATTGAATTATCAGCCTGACGCTTCCTATCTTCTTCAATCGCCTGAATAGAAGCCGCCCATTCCATATTCAACCCTTGTGTACTAAATGTACCACTTGTAGGACTAAAACCTTTTCCACTTTGGACTTCTGCAAGGCCTGTAGCAATGCTAGCTACTAATTGAATTGCTGTACTATAGTTATTGCTAGACGTTTGATTAAATTCATATAGATGATCTAACTTTTCTTGCAGTTTTTTCCTCATGACAGTAAAAAGATTCGCCATAGCGTCCATACCCGGGATTGGCATAGCTTGACTGACGGCTTCCATACTTGTTTTCATTCGGTCAATTTCTTGAATTTGTTCTAATATTTCTTGTTCGATTACATCCGTTGAAGCTACCTTTGATTGAAATTGGCTTGGAAAGGCATCATTCTGACGAATCAATTCCTCACATAAGTAAATGATTCCTTGTGCTAAAGGACGAAAAGTTTCTGTAAAGAATGCTTTTGCACTGCTATATGTTTGTCCTTGTAGAGCAGTATCAATTGCAAAAGCATCAATCGACTGAATAGCTTGTTCCATGCCTTGAATGGTAGCGGTACATACAGCGTTCATACTTTGCGTTTGGGTATGTACTTCTCCTAGATACATATTTAAACTCAAAAATCTCCCCCCCTTTAATTAGGTAAATCATACCAATTCAAGAAGGGAATTGTAAGATTAATTTCTAATTATATCCAGAAATCATGTTCATCCTTGGATGTTCAAGGCAGAATCTTAACAACATGATAAAAAAAGAAAAAATAAAACCAATCAAAGAAATGGTTCGAGATCGACTATTTTTTAAAGAGGATGTTTTGAAAAGTAAAGAACAAATGAGGAAGTAACCCTGGATTAAAGGGTTACTTTTTTTATTTTATATATACAGTAACTCTTTCCTAACTAAACAGTACACCCAATCGCACGGAAGAAATTGGGAAGAGTTACAAGGTTAACAGGCAATATCTATGTTATGTAATCATATAATAATATAGACTAAAAAGCCCTTCACAGATAGGGCTGATAGGGATTTTTACATTTATCACTAATTTAAATTTCGATCTAGCATAATTCTTTTGAAAGTACCACTATTCATAAATCCTTCAGGGTTTTTTTCTATTTTCTCTTGAATCTGTTCTCTTTGTCTAGGCGATAAACCCTTTTTATATTTTTCTCGTAATTCTTGAACCTTTATCAATTCAGCAGCAACAGGACTATCTAGAGTTTGTGGCGGTTTAATTTTACCAGATTCATTTTTCACAAAAGTATTACGCCATCTTTCATTAGGATGTTTTTTTATTATTGTAACAATAAGAGCTCCCAATAAATTAGAAACCACATACATAACATCTGTTTTATCGTGGATTCTTATAACGGTAGATGCAAACACAGTACCATGGAATAGAGCGTATGGGTTTTCAATACCACTTTTTGATTCTACTTCATCGAAAAAAAATATATGATTTTCTAAATCCCCTAAATTTAATCGTTTATTTAACAGATATAAACGCATTATTTCTTCAGCGTTTGTTAAAACATTTAAAATATCTGGAGTTAACTGGGTTTCATGATCTTGTTCATTTTCGATTTTTTTTATATCTAGATATAAAACTCTCCAATTTACAGAAGTGATAAAACGACTAAGCCAATTCCCATCATATTTTATTAACGATTTAAAACCACTTTCTTTAAAGGGAATAAAGATTTTATTCGAGAAACGTGTTTCATCGGAATTGAAAAGGCCTTCGCACTCTCCACATAATAAATATTCTTTTTTACCATCTTGTAATGGACGATTCGGTTCTGATGCAGTTCTGAATCTACCAGTAAAAGAATCTTTCTTAAAATTCCGGAAAACAAACTTAGGAATAATATGACTAAGTTTTAATTCAGATTCTTTTTTACATAAAGCACATTCCCCTGTTACTGCCATGGATTTCTCCCCTTATCTCTATTTTTATAAAAAAAGTCCTGCTTTACCAGGACTTAAATATTGTCACCAAATTCGAATTCTCCACCGTCACCAAGTAAATCAGCAACACTATTATCAACTTCATCGGAAACCTTTTTCATTTCCACTGCATCTTTTTCGACAGCAATATTACTCGTTTTAAGAAGACCGCGGTTTTCCTCACGATGTAATCCCTTACTCTCGCTGCTGTCAATGTAGTGCAAGAGTACGTCCATAGGCTCTGAAGTTCCACAACGCTCCGCTAAAACCTGATAAACCTTTAAACATTCTTTGATTTTATCAGTAGTATAACCACGTTTCCCTTTGCCTGTCTGTTCGAATGTTTTAATTAGCTGATTCACTTGAACATCTACTTCTGGATCATAATAGACTTGCAATCGTTCTTTCACTTCGCAGTCATCGCCTTTCCATATTCATGGTATCCGCGTGCGTTTGCTGTTTGGCCATCTTCCACTACCAAGAAGTTAGCTTCTGCGCGTTCTCCAAAGTAATCGTTATATAAATGCACAATCCCGCCTGTAAATACAACTTTGTCATATGATCTTAAATCAAATTTATTATCTTGTAGGAATGTAAAGATGCTATTGAAATGCTTTTTAAGAATCTTTTGCACTTCTGCTTTAGCTCTCACATTGATACGGCTACCACTTACAAGTAAGCCATCTAATAAGATGTTCTGGATGTTAGAGATAGTTAGGTCTTTTAATGAACCGTACTCTTCAACTAACGTGTTGTAAATATTGATATAAGCTTCTTTAGCGCCTTCATTGTTACCAGCACGCTTTACGATTGTTTTTCCTTTTAACTCAGTTACATCAAGTGTTCCATGTCCACAATCAACAATCAATGTTAAGTCTTTATTTGGAGTAACTGATTTTTTAGCTACTAGATGTAAGTATGTACCGATCGGTTGAGGGATAATTGATACGTTTTTAATATCGACGATAATATCATTATTGTTAACTTTGATGACTGTACGTCCTTTTAATAACTCTTCAACGATCTTACCTTTTGCTTTAAAGTGTTGCACTGGAAGTCCAGTTACTAAACGTTCGATAGTAACATCTTGTTTGAAGTCCTTAGCTAGGAATCCGAAAAACATCTTCTTGAATTCAGGAGTTTCATAGCGATCCATATCATGTTCGCCAAGAGCAGATATTGGTTTTAAACCTAAAATACCAACATCGTCACCAGTGAAATAAGCTTCTCCTTCACTTAATTGGAGTGTTGTAACGTCTACATCATCACTAAAATAACTCTCTACATCAGCGATTACAGAAGCCTCTACAATACACTCTCCATTAACGATTCTCTTCGTGTATCCATTACCTAAGTCAATTGAATAAGTTTTGATTTCTAATAAGTCCATTTAAATCTCTCCCCGAGTTTTATTTGAGTTTAATTTAACTCTAAGTTGATTTTAATGCCGAAATTTTCATCGGTCAATTATTATTTCACGCACACAAAGCTCAAAAAAACTTCAATTAGAGTCGAATTAGGGTTTTACACAAACGAAAATGGAGACTCATTACCAGAATCTCCACCAAGGTTTCTTATTTGTTGCTGCTGTTTCTAAAAGTGCTTTTTGCTCCTGCGTTTCTCTAATGGTTTGCATCAGTAATTGATCTCGTTTTTCTAATTTCTCATCAATATACTGCTGCTGCTCATCTAATTTCTTCGCCATTTGTTTTAATAATTCATTCTGCTGCTGAATCATTTCTTTTAATTCGTTAAACCCCTCGATATGACGTTCTTCGTTTTGTTCTTCGTGTCGTAATATCGTTGTATCAGAGTCTGCTATATTTTCATTATGTAACCAGGTCATCACTGCGTTACAAGCCTGTTTTAGCGTCATATTAGGGTGTGACTTTATATCAGCAAGTGTTTTTAGTGCTACAACGTCATCGTTAAGAAAACCACGATGCCCAAGCTCATTCTTATGAAATTTGTATCCAACCTCTTCTAACATAATGCAATATTTACGGAGTGTTGACTCTTGGATTTTTAATATAGCAGCGACGTCTTTGCTTGAATAGATAAGTTGATTGTTTCCGCCCATTATCTCATCTCCCTCGCGTTATAACATTCGTGCTGATGTAATGAGAATCCTTGTCTTCGTCAAAATCCCTTAATAAATAAACAAAAAAGAAGACAAGCTTCGCGCTCATCTTCCTATCCTTGTATCTCTATGAATCTTGTATTACAATTGATGTAGAAATTAATCGAATAAATGGACAAAGGGCCTATTCTCTCCCCGACCAAAGTTTGAGAATAAACCCTCCAATAAGTTACACAAGGTAATAATGTTGTTCTATTAGCGTGAGCTACACAGAACAAACTTAATGTCTGTCTTTATAATAGCAAAAAGAAACAGACAGGTAAAGCAAAAAAATGTCTTGTGTAGCTTCCTTTTATTTGAATAAGGAGGCTATTTCTTATGTCTTTAGCGATACGGAAGTCGCAGGAAGCGTTTATTGATGAGTGGCATGAGTGCTACCTATCAGAACATAAAAAAAGTGGATACATAGCAGTATTAGATTTAAGTGGTAGTGAGAAAAAACAATTATGGATAGGCACGAACGACGTTAAAACTCTTTCAAATATGTCTAATCCTTCAAATAAGGACGTTTATCTATCTCTGAATAGTTTTACATTCGGAAGTAGGAAAGCGGTGGATTTAAGGCAAATAAGAAATATTGGCGTAGATTTAGATTTTTATAAGTTAGACATTTCAAAAGAGTACGTGATTCGAAATTTACAAGATTGTATTGCTGAAGGAATGTTACCATGTCCAAATCTTGTTATGTACGGAAGAGGAATGCAGTTGATTTACACCGTACAAGGTGGAGCTGCCCCACAAATGGCGTTTCTATCTCAATACATAACGAATCATTTCATAAAGATGTTAATGCCATTAGGAGCCGATGGATCATGCAGCGACCTTTCAAGGGTTTTACGTATGCCGTATACGACTCATAGTAAAACTGGAAAGCAAATAGGCCTTGAAATTTGGACAAGACGTGAGCATGAATTACAAGAGTTATATGAATATGTGCCGCCTTTAGAGAAGAAGAGACAACCAAAGCGCACCGCAACACGTAAAAAGGGGTCAATTTCAACTCTTCCGAGTCAAAAAGGCGTGATGAACCTTTATAGTTTGAATACAAAAAGGAAATCCGATCTAGAGAAGATTGTAACGCTCAGAAACGGAGAAATAGAGCATAGGCACGACATGACATACATTTATGCCTTTACAACCGCTTTAATCGTTAAAAACCAAGCAGCGACGCTCGAAATGACGTTTCAGTTAAACAATAAGTTCAAAGAACCACAGAAACGAAAAGAAATAGAACGAACAGCAAAAGATGCGTACAAAGATGCAATCGCGTTTTTTGATGCTTTTTCGGCGAATAACTTCAGTAAACAAGGATTACCATTCGGTTTAATAAAACCAATGAAAACAGAAACGATTTTTAAAAAGCTAGATATTAAACTGACAGAAGAAGAACTTGAAGTCATGGATACGTTAATTGATTCTGAAGAAAAGTATAAAAGGTTAGTAAAAAAGAGAAGAAAAGATGGCATTGTTGAACGATCGACTTATTTAGAGAATGAGCGGAAAAAGAAAGATGAAAAGTTAGAAAAGATTAAGTCGTTGTTAGAAAGTAATCCTAAAATAAATAAAAGCGCATTAGCTAAAGAGATAGGGATTTCAAGAAAACATTTATATAGTTTGTTAAAACAAATGTAAAAGTGTTACCTGGTGTGTTCTTTAAAGCACTAGTTATTTTGTTTATTAACCAAAATAAAAGTGTTACCTAGTCTGTCTCTTAAAGCATTAGATTATATGTGTCTTCTTAGTACTAACCTCCTATTTAGGGGGTTTTTATTTTGGTGGTGGACTGTTAGACTATACCCTATTTCCGAAATTGGTTTTATCAATCAGATGTAGTACGTGAAATTATATAAGCAAGCTGTGTTTTATTAAGAGGAAAATAAGATTTTGCTGTTTTGCTAGTGGAGGATGAATGTATTATGATGAGGTTGTTCATCCAACTAAAAGGTTTACGCTTAGCCCTCGTACAATGTGTGGGGGCTTTTTTAAATTTGAATAAAAAAGAAACACTGTAAAAAAATTCAATATTCAGAAAAGAATTTATAAATAATTCTGAATATTCACAAAAACGACTATGTGAGTTATGCTTTGATTGTAATTTATTAACAAATAGGAAGGGGCGGAAGAATAGTTTTTTAGATTTGGGGATGTTTTATAATTTGTATTTAAAAGGGAGGAAGAACAATGAATTTAAAAAGCAAATTTGTAACGGGTTTACTTACACTATCTTTATCTATTGGTATATTCACGCCTTCATCTTTTGCAAGTACGATGGATACTGCGAAAGGTGATTCAAATGCCTTACAGGTTCAAAAAGGGTATCAAATTAAAGATATTAAAGAGAATTACAGTGAGCAAAAAGTTCAAGAGAGATTGATAGAAAAAGTGAACAAGGGAGAAATGCTTGATAATATTAACCCTGAAAAAGCAGCGTTAGCAAAAAAAGAAAAAATAAATGATACAACTACTGTTACAACATATCCAGATGGTTCAAAAGAAGTATCTGGAATTGACTATAGCGAAGCGAAATTTTTTGATGAAAAAGGGAATGAAGTACAGCCCAAAAAAGAGGATCTAAAAGGAATTACAGGACCACAAGGTAGTATTAGTGGAGGAACTTGGTCAAGTGGTTCAGGCTATTCTTGTGTACAAGGAGCAACGGTATATCGTAATAAATATAGTCATTTCGATGTATCTTATAAAGTGGATTATTGCAATCACAATGGCGCATACGATAAACTTGACAGAGTTTACGGTATCGATATAGACGCTCCAGGAGGAGATTTTGATATACAAGGTGAGGGCGTTTTTAGAACTTGGGAGAGCTCAGGATATTCAGCATATGGTGGAGTGAATTTTAAATATCTTGAAACAGGTGCCGGATCAAGTACTCAATATTTATATATTCGTGTCGGAAACGATAGCGCATGGGAAGATTCAAACATCACTCATTAACAAAAATAAAAAACAGAGAACTAGAAATATTGACTAGTTCTCTGTTTTTTATTTTATCGTAAATTATATTTAAGAATTATTGATTCTGCTTATTCTGTACTTCTTTAATTTCTTTTAAAAGTTCAATAATTTGTTTCTCATAACTTAATTTATCTTTTAAATATTGTATAAGACGTAGCGCTAATAATATACCTAAGAAATACAATGAAAACTTAATAATCATTCCAACAATTACTATGAATAAAGAAGTACTATGCAAAAACCAATTGAATGGTGCAACTACTAATAAACTTAGAATTAACGCTATCCATAAGTGATTTTTATTCATATTCTGTCACCTTCCTTTGTAAGTAAAACGGTATAGTTTATTATAAATTTTATCATGCCTATTTATTATTTATATTGAGAAAATAAATAAGTTTATACCAAAAAAAAGAAAAAAAGACACCCTAAGGTGCCTTTCTCCGACTTGAACCACTCTACTTTTAATAATATATATTGAATTCCCATCCAACAACCATTTTACCATATTTATCTATATTGGTTATTGAGAAAATGAAAAGCACCCTTTCGAGTGCTGATATTATACAGATGCAGCAGTTTTATCTTTGCGTAAAAGCCCCATAAGTCCACCAATTAATAATAAAACTCCTGGTAAGATATAAAATGCTGAAACGCAGATAAATCCACCAATTGCAGCGACTGTCATCATAGCCCCACCAATTTTGACTTTACCTTTAACAATTACACTTCCGACAATTCCTAAAATAGATAATAAAACAGCAATCGACCCTTGAGTCATCAATTGATTTGCTCCATCAGCTTCAAAAGCAGATCCAAGACCGCCAAAAAATATAACAAGGAATGCACATAGGATACCGAAAATACCTCCGATTAGTCCTAATACAAATTCAGTTGTTCGTTTCATAATTATAACTCCATTTCTAAAATGTTATTGAAGATTTACTCGAATTTCTTTTTTGGATAAGAAATTTGGTTTGAAAATTAATTGAAGTTTAGGATCTCCTTGTTTTGATTCGAAAGCGATAGTTCCAGAAATTTTTCCGCTTGGTGCAAGTTTCCCAGAATTCAATACAGTATCTTGGTTAACCGTAGTGAACGCTTGATCTACAATATTACCTTGACTGTTTTGTAAGCTAAAATCGAAAGGGTTATAACTTATTTCTTCCTTACCACCATTTTCTATAGTTACATTAGCGATTAAAAATTCATGACCTTCTTTAGGTTTATCGAATTCCCCACCTGGAGACTTTTCAACATTTGTAACAGTTAATTTGTGGTCTCCAAGTTTAATTGTTTCGCCAACTTTAAATTCTTTTTTCTCTTCTTTCTTTTCAGTTGTTTGTTCTGTTTTAGTATCATTCGATACCTTTTTTGCAGTTTCTTCTGTTTCTCCACATGCAGATAAACTAAAAGCAAGTGCTCCAGATATAGCTAGTGTACCCATTTTTTTATACATTTTGTTTCCTCCAATTATGTAAAATGTAAGATTTCCGAAACTATCATAACAGATTCAGTTACAACTATTCTGTCAGATTTCGTCGAACGAAATAAAAAAAGAGAGCCAAAGCTCTCAAATAAAAAAATGGTATAATTGGTAATACTATGTAAAATTTTACCGATGGATATTGGAAAAGATTTCTTCTAAAATGAAATCAAATCACAACAGATCATCGCATTCACCCAAAAATCTCACATAATGATCGAGTTGTTTGCAAAAATTCTTTCTTTGGCTTTCAGATAACGCCGCATACGTTTTTTGAACGCCAATCAGAGTATTATGTAGTCTTTCATCATCAGTAGCATCAGTGCGCCCGATAAGCGCATCTAACGACACGTTAAAGAAGGAGGAGAGACGAAATAAGGTTGTAAGGTCTGGTTCAGAAAAGCCATTTTCATAGTTGTTAATTTGGCTACGACTAAGGTTTAGTTCATGAGCCAAATCAGCTTGTCTAAGCGAACGACTTTTCCTAAGTTTTTTTAAAGTTTCACCTAAAGTTTTCATACTATTAGTATAGTTATAGGAATATCGATATACTATAAATGATAGATTTATTGTCGTTTATAGTATAATGATTAATTATTAACCATTATGAAAATAAAAATAAGAACTTATGTTCTCTTTTTATCGAATTGGTGGTAAAATATTCATATGGGTTCTTGAATTACAAAACATGCATAATTTCATATTTAATTCCGTAAAACATGAGAAACGTTGATATATAGCGTTTCTCAAACTTTCTCAATATTTATCTGATAACTCCATGACCGAATATTGGGAAATTTGTGTTATTATGATAATAACTAAAAACGGACGTAAAGAAAAAGACCCACGGTGTAAGAGGTGTTGGTCGCACCTCTCACACTGCCCCCTAACCAGTCTAGGGAACATTGTCGCGGATCTTGTACATACCTATTATAACACAACTCAGAGTGAGAGTGACACGTTTTCCTTTATATGTAAGAAATTGGGGTTTACGTGTCTTTTTTTGTCCAACAAGGAGGACAAATGTTGTGCAAAAAATATTAGCTAAACTTTCTGATGATATGGATAGTAAGAATATCAATCGTACCAAAATGGTGGGTAAAATGAAAATTGACGGTGCAACACTGTCACGATTTTTAAAAGGGAAACATCAGTTGCCTTTTAATAAATATGGAGAGATGTTGAAAGAAATTTATCCAGATGAAATCCATACTAGAAGAGAGTTTTGTTCTAAGTATTCTAAATGTATATCAAGACCTGGTAACAAACGGATAACGATGTATTATTTGTTATCACACGGCGAATTAGAAATTTTAAATGAACTTGTAGAATCAGAATTAAAAGGAAAATACTACGAATGGGCAACTATATGTAAGTTATTTTATTTGAGATATAAAGGTGAATTATCTGGCGATGATTTATTGAAAGAATATCAAGAGAAAACGGAAAGTTTTAAAACGAAAACTCTTGAAATGGAAGTGTTGAGTGGAATTGTGTTGCTTCATGTGAGGTATGATCAAAAGAATTATAAATCGATGATACGCTTATCTAAAGAACTTCATCAAAAGGCAGAAGATTTAAAAGATGGATACACCAAAGACTTTTTGAAGTTCAAAATCCAAGAAGCTATTATTTATGGGCTCTTAACATGTTCAGAAATTGGGGAGTTAAGAAGAGTATGTCATGAAATTATTAATGATGAGTGTTCGGAAAAGTATTTTCCTATTTTCAGAGCCACTGCATTTGGGGTCTTAGGCGAGTCATATATTTTTACAAACTACTCGAAGTCATTAACTTGCTTACGAAAAGCTATAAGGATTATAGATAAAGGCCCAAAAGAGCAAATGAATAAGAGAAGAAACATGATTTTGAATACAATTGCTTTTTTAAAAATCCACTGGAAAGTCGATTTGCATAACATTAATCCTGTTGAGAAAGTCGAAACAGCTTACCTAGAAATCCAAAAGGGTAATAATGAAAAGGCAATACAAATACTAAATGAAATTTTGAATGAACAGGGATTTCTTAGTGCTTTTGGGTTAACATATCTGGGTATCGCAAAAGGAAACGACCAAGAAATTTTATGTAAAGCTCTTGATTTGTTTGAACGAAATTCGAACATCTTTTATTCATATTTACCAAAGAAACACCTAGGCATATTGTCCCAAAAATGCTATAATTTAGTTGGGTGATGCTAAATGAAAAAAGTACTATCGCTAATCACAAGCGTAGCGTTAGCTGGCGGATTTTTATTTGCTCCTGCTGACAATAAAGAGCAACCGAAACAAGTTGCTAAAGAATCATCAAATGTAATTATGTTTATGGACCCTGGAACAGGGATCTAATTTAATAGATATATAAAGAATGACGTCTTCTCTTGCAGAAGACGTCATTCGTCATTTTTGGGGCTATTGAACTTTTTGAAAAAATGAGAAGAAGTTCAATCATTGTGAAAGATTCACAAACTACTATGAAGATATTGGATGGAGGATGTCGGGGATGGAGAAATACACAGAATTAGAGTTATTACTTAATAAAGCAAAGGGTGGGGATGAAAATGCCCTTTTAGCATTGCAAGCAGTTATGGATCAGTTAAATCAATTCCAAGAGGAAGTTTAAATAAAAAATAGACGATTGTTAGCGTAACGTTGCTATCAATCGTCTAGACTGTTTACTGCACCTTTAATCATATTCAAAATAAGTTTTTGTTTATCTTCGTCGAGTTTTTCGATTTTACTAATCATATCATGTAATTCAGTTTTGACTTCGGAAGACTGACTTTCATCTAAGTTTTTATAATCAGACAATCCAATTACATAATCTGCTGAAGTTTTTCCTAAGTTTGCGATCTTAGCTACTGTATCTCTTGAAGGTTTTTTCTTTCCTGATTCAATCAGCGATACCATGCCTTTACTTACTTCTATAGTATCAGCAAAAGTTTGTTGACTCATCCCTAAGCTATTCCTTATTTCTTTTACGCGAATTCCAATTATATTCTCTACCATATTAAAACTCCCCTTTAGTTGAACTACTATAAAAGTAGTTTCCTCATATAAAATGTAACAGAAAAGTTTACTCAAAGACAACTTTTATTTTTATTTTATGATTTTTTTAAAATTATATGTTTACTTTAGGTAAACAGTGTTATATAATCAAATCAACGAAACGAATAAAGGTGATTAACATGGCGAAATTAAATACGCAAAAGGCTAAACAGATACGTTTACAGCTAGGTTATAGTCAAGAAGAAGTAGCTAAACACCTAGAATGTACAAAAGGATCTTACTGCCAAATGGAATTGGGTTATCGACAGCCTAGCCTTGATAAATTAGGAAAGTTGTCAAAGTTATATAAGGTATCAACAGATGAACTTTTAGAAATAAGTTAACTATAGGTAGTCAAATTTTTTTAAAATTATGTTTACCTCAAGTAAACGATAGGAGGAACGGAAATGAATCAATTACAAGTAATTGAAAAAGAAAACCAACGCGTATTAACTACATCACAACTAGCTGAGTCTTATGGGACTGACGTGAAAACAATCAGCAATAACTTCAATCGAAATAAAGAAAGATATACAGAAGGTAAGCATTTCTTTTTACTTCAAGGCGAAGAGCTTAAAGACTTCAAAGCCATTCATCAAAAAGATGAACAGCTAAAATTCGCTACAAAACTTTATATATGGACAGAAAAAGGAGCATGGTTGCATGCAAAGTCACTCAATACAGATGAAGCTTGGGAAGCTTATGAAATATTGGTGGATGAATACTATAGGATCACAAAACAATTTGACACTTCGCAACTAAGTCCAGAACTTCAAATGTTTCAAACTCTGTTCACAACATTAGCTACTCAAGAATTAAATCAAAAGAAGTTAGAGCAGAAGGTAGACAACATTAGCGAAATAGTAGCTCTTAATTCGACTGATTGGCGAAAAGATACAACTACGATCTTAAACAAAATCGCTCGCAAACAGGGTGGATTTGAAATGTACCGTAAGATTCGCAATGAAAGTTACGAAATCTTAGAACAAAGAGCTAGTGCGAAATTGAGTATTCGTGTGAACAACAAGAAAAAGAGCATGGCATTAGAAGGAGTTTCGAAATCGAAAATTGATAAAGTTTCTAATCTAGATATCATCGGCGAAGAAAAACGTTTATTAGAGATTTACTTAGCGATAGTGAAAGAAATGGCAATCCGTTATCAAGTAAATATTAATGAGGCTATATAAGGGAGGAACAACAATGGCAAATGTAAGCATGAACACAGTATTGAAAGCAAAATTGTTTAGTGATTTGTTGAAGCATTTAGATGAGGTAGCTACATCGTTAATGATTCAGCGTGACGATATGTTGGAGGAAATGCACAAAAACAACCATGATTTGTATTCAGCATCTGTAGAAGAGCTAATCGATATGTTGGAGAAAAACGAAGAACTGGAATGTGATATCCGCACACTGCTGATTACAGAAGTGGACAAGATTCACGAATAAATGATGAAGATTTAAAAAACATTTATCAGGAGGCGATGTAAATGATGGACAACCCACTATCACTATTCATCCTGGCGTTAACGATATGCAGTTTAATATCACTGGTAGTTTTATTGGACAAGCCTATCAAACGGTGGACGAAGGATGTGAAGTGATGACAAAAGAGCAACGAGATGAAGACGAACGAGAGAAAATCTTGTGGATCATAAAGGATTTGAGAGATAGAGAAGTACATAACAGCGCAGATAAGGTTGAGGAAACATACAAGTATATAACTCTAGCTAAATAGGGACGAGCCTTGAGTGTGAAGGCTCAAGGCTCATAAGGGTAAAGTCGAATTATCAACCTTACAAATCAATAATACCACAATTTTACAAAAATGGGCAAGCTTTGCTTGTCGAAATGTCTAGAAACTACATAAAAACCTAAAGTGATTGGTGCCCCCCACCTAAACAACGGTTTCTGGATGTTTCGATGCTCAAAGCATCAGAAAGGAGTGAGGACAATGTATCCGCTAGTTAAAAACTAGCATTAAAAAAGCCCGTACAGAAGCACAGGCCAGTTGTAACACATATCGGTAACTAAATTTTAACAGATTTAGATAATGGTTACTATCTTAAAACAAAATAAAAAACCGGTTCACCCCTGAACCGGTTTGGAGAAAACAAATGTAAAAACTTCTACTTACATTATACCAAATGTTTTCTCCTAAAAACAAGGAGGAATAGTAAATGAATAAACCAGTAAAAGATTTCGTGACAGTAGTAAGAAATGTAGGTAATTACAACATGTTAAACGCGTCTGATGTGAGTGTTAGATATTTCTTTATCTTCCCAGAAAGGTTAAAAGACATGGTCAAGGAACAAGAAATCAAATGTTCATATCTTATTAGCGAAGATAAAGACTATATCAATGAAGATGATAGCGCGTTAGATATAGCCTTTGAGCTAAAAGAAGTCATTGATTCTTATTGGATAAATACAGACAAACAAAAAATAGATAAACTCGTTGAGTTTCTTGAAAGTATTGAAGAGGAAGAAGAAAAGTATCGTAATGACTACGAATTGAATTATGCGGAGTATCAAGTTTTCTTTTGGACAAGCAGATTAGAAGAACTGAAAGAACAAGGTGATCGTAATGAATAACATCAATTGCCAGGATAGACAAATAGAACGTGCAATCGAAACTTTGAAGCAAATGTCCGATAAAGAAAGTGACAGTGTGAAAAAGATAGATCTTGACTATGTAATCACAGTTTTAACAAATAAACCACATGGCGAAATGCCGTTCTAGGAGGAATAAACTATGAAACTTTATGACTTAACAAATAATTACCGTGAACTACAAATGATGATTGAGGATGGCGTAGATCCATCAGCATTGGAAGATACATTACAAGCGATTGAAGAAAGTATTCAAGATAAAGCGCAAAATACAGCATTAGTGATTCGTAACCTTGAAGCTGATGTGGATGCAATTAAAGCAGAAGAAAAGCGCCTAGCAGACCGTAGAAAGGCGATAGAAAACAATTGTAAGAACTTAAAAGATTACTTGTATCAACAAATGACAGCAGTTGAAATGAAACGGATTAAAGGAACAATCGTAACAGTTGGAATTCAAAAGAACCCGGCAAGTTTAGACATCGCAGAAGATGCAACTGTTCCTCCGGAATACATGGTTCCACAACCAGCAAAGGTCGATAAGAAGTCACTACTTGCAGCGGTTAAAGATGGAATGCAGTGGGATGGAATTACATTACGTCAGAGTGAAGGGATTCGGATTCGATGAATCACAATGAACAATGGGTTGATGTAAAAGGGTTTGAAGAAAATTATGAAGTTAGTAATACAGGTTTTATTAGGCATAAAGTAACCGAAAAGATAAAGAAAAAACAAGTGAATCAAGATGGGTACCATAGGATGAATTTATGGAATAAGAAGGAAAAACGGTCAATTAGTTGTCTGGTTCACAGGTTAGTTTATGAATCCTTCATTGAAGATGCTAAGGGGTTTGAAATCAATCATATCGATGGTGACAAAACCAATAATCATATAAGTAATTTAGAAAAGGTAACCAGATCTTCTAATATGAAACATGCTAAATTAAAAGGTCTATTGAAACCACGAATGGGTTCAGACAACGGGAGAAGTAAATTAGATTTAGAAACGGCTAGGAAAATAAGAAAAGAATATCAAGAAACGAATTGTCAAAAGAAATTTCTAGCAGAAAAATACAGCGTTAGTAATTCAACGATTGGACGAGTTATAAACGGAGAGAATTGGAGAGACGAATTATGAAAATGAGCGAAACTACTAAAGAAATATTTTCGGCATTCGCAAAATTTCAAGGTGAAGTTAATAACCCTAAAACAACACAAGTAAATCCTCAATTTCGTAGTAAATATAGTCCGTTAGATGTTGTTATTAATGAAGTGAAACCGATATTAGCTAAATACGGTCTCGCTGTTAATCAATCAACTGGTAGCGAAGGAGAAAACATTGTAATCAAAACGTTGTTGATGCATGAGAGTGGAGAATGGATGGAAAGCGAACCGTTAGTACTCCCTGCTTATCAATTAGGAAAAGGTGGATCCAAAAATTATACTGCTCAAGGAGCTGGATCAGCAATCACATATGGTCGTCGATATAGCTTGTCAGCGATATTAGGAATTGCATCAGAAAGCGATGATGATGGGAATGGTGCTGGTCAAGGTAGCGAGGGTGGACAAGCTTCAAACAAACCACAAGGTAACGGAAACAGCGGCGGTAATGGTAAAGCGTCCGAAAAGCAAATGAAGATGATACACGCAAAAATAGCGCATGTAGCAGTCATTTCTAAAGCGGAGAAATTAACAATTGAGGATACATTAAAAAGCAAAATTGGAACGGATAGTTTAACGGATATTAGCCCACAAATTGCTTCTAAAGCAATAGAAACATTAATCGGTTGGGAAGATCAATACAAAAAAGCAAACTAAGGAGATGAAAACCCATGCTGAACCATCAAATTACATCAAATGTCGTCCTCCCGGCATGGGTTTACGAGGATGCAAAAACAGAACAAGAGATTAAGAGGAACGCTTGCAGGTATATCAATCGCATACCAAAGCGTTATCCCGGATATAAGGTTTTGGAAGTTAATGACGGTATAGCAAAATGCGAAAGGTGTGAGGTTGATGTTTAAGATACCTGTGAGAAGACAAACGCAAAAGGAAATGTTAATAGCTACAAACGATTTAATTGAACGAGGTTTTGATTTCCTAACACCAATCAAGCCAGTTTATAAGAACGGTAAATTTTATGAGCAAAGTGGTAGAAGTTTTCAAGGGAAACATGAATTTAGAACAATCGGCTACGTGGATAATGTCAGCTACGAATGTTGGATGAAGAAGGTGAACTAAGTGGCAACTTTTAGAGTAAGTAAAGACAAAAACTACACAACAATTAATAATACAGGGCTTCGTGACGAACGCTTAACTTGGAAGGCTAAAGGGATCCTGGCATATATCCTTTCACTTCCTGATGACTGGGTCTTTTATATGGAAGAAGTCGCTACTCATTCAAAAGACAAATTAGATAGTCTTAAATCCGGCATAAAAGAATTAAAGGAACATGGATACGTAAAAAGATTTCCTGTGAAGAACGAAAAAGGAAAGATTGCTAGATGGGAAATGATTATATATGAAGTTCCACAAGGGGAATATCCACTAGTGGAAAATCCACAAATGGAAAAACCACTAGTGGACAAACCATTAGTGGAAAATCCACTGCTACTAAGTACTAAAGAACTAAGTATTAATAAACCAAATACTGATAAACAAAATAATACTATGTCCTCTTCTGACGAAGACGACAATCAGTCGCTAATTCCTTATGAGGATATCGTTTCTTATCTGAATGAAAAAATAGGTAAATCCTTTAAACATAAAACAGCCAAAACAAGAACCTTAATCAAAGCTAGGTTTAAAGACGGCTTTACAATAGATGATTTTAAACAAGTTATTGATATTAAAACAGCACAATGGCTTACTGATTCGAATATGAACCAGTACTTACGACCAGAAACATTGTTTGGGACTAAATTCGAAGGTTACTTAAACGAAAAAATAAAAGGAGCGGGTTCTAATGCAAGCACTAGCAAAAATAGTAGCTTCATCAACAAATATGACTTTACCAAAGGTCGCAAGTGAAAGATGTGATTTATGTAGACGTAAAAAGTTCCTTGATGAAAATAACAGAGCTTATTGCTGGCATTGCAAAGAAATCGCTCCTCAGGACGTTCAGTTAGCTCAGGAAACGCTTGTAATACAAAAAAGGAACCAAGTCATTAGTTTATACGATTCATTCGCAGACAACAGTCTAATCAACGACAAATTGAAGAAGGCTACTTTTGATAACTATGTACCACCCACAAAGGATTTAGCGGATGCAAAAGAGACAATCATGAATTTCGTTTCTACATACAGCAAAGAAGATCCAACGAGCATGATTATAACTGGAGATTATGGGGTAGGAAAAAGTCATTTATGTGTGGCTGCTACAAAGGAATTAATGAAACGTGGATATAGCGCAATGTTCATTCAAATGAATAAGTTATTTACCAAAATCAAATCTACATGGAATAAAAATAGTGAATTAACAGAGGACAAACTTATGGCACTCCTTGCTAAAGTGGACGTTCTTATTATCGATGATTTCGGAGCAGAGTTCACGGAAAAAGATAAAGAAGGCGTTACTTGGAAGCAAACGAAGACAAACGAAATCGTAGATAGCCGGATTGGTAAGAGTACCTTATTTACAACAAACTTCAATGTGGACCAATTAGCAGAAATGTACGGGGAACGAGATTTTAGCAGAATGATGGAGAATGCAGCAATGCTAGAAATGTTTGGCGATAATTATAGATTACGAAATTTCAAAAAGGGGGAATAAGAAATGGCAAAGGTAACAGTTGAATTAACAGAAAAACAGGTTGAGTTTTTGAAATTATTTAATAAAAAGCAACATTCTGGAGCGGATGACAATAGATGCACATGCGATGCTTTACATGTTGTTCAGAAGAAAAGAAATCGATTCATTCCATATAGTGAAGATATTTCAGCGTATTTTGACCCAGATCATTTAAAGTTTTGCGTAGATGAAGATCATGAATCTTGGAATGACGAAGAAACAGAAGCGATTAGGGAACATTATGAGTGGATAGAGGAAGAATGTCCAATTGAAATAAAACCATTTGATGATTTGCGATTTGAACGTGTTATCGGAACAGATGGAGAAGAGCGATTCATTGGGGATTTCGATGATTATTTTAAGCATTACGGAATAGAAAATTACGATATGGCTTGGGTAGAAAAAGAATGGGAAAACGTAGCGTTCTTCTTCATTCTAGACGAAGCTAAACAGTATCAGAAATATCAAGCTCATAATCTAGGGAAATCAAGAATCTATACGTATTCTGCTGGATATGACAATAGAGGAGATTTCACTCATTTCCGAGATCTGCTAATGCAAATGGGACAAGAGTTAAATAAGGAGTCTCAACAAAAAGAAGAAGCTGCAGTTTAAAAATAAAAAGGGGGAATTAAGATGTGTGCATGTGAAGGAACTGGAGTAATCAGGAACGACCAAGGGAACGGCTGTTATCAATTTGCACCATGTATTTGTGCGGCAGGGAACCTAAGTCCTGAGGAAGTGGACAGAAAGCGCCAGGAAGTAATGACAAGACTGGAAATGGCTTATCAATTACAAATGCAAGAGAAATTAGGCGTAGGGGCATGAAACAACTAACACTTGAAGATGTAGTGGGAAGTTTCGATTATTCAGCAAAAAGCACGGCGGAACGGTTCTTACAGCGTGATACAAGCGTCATAACGTATTCAGTTGAGTTTTACGACAAGGACGAAAAATGGAAGCTCCGCTGGTTTGAGGCGAAGTCAGAGAGCGAAGCCGTAGGAATGGCTAAAGAGAAGTACGGACGGATTCAGATTATAGATACTTATATTTCAGATAGGACGTTAGCTGAAATCATGGCATTGGATTAAGAAAGGGGAATGGTTATGAAATACAGACCAGTTTTAACATGGGAAGAAAGGGACATTGCAGAAAAAAACGGTATTCATGTGAAAACGGCAGAGATGAGGATTATTGGTGGATGGGATCGTGAAAGAGCAATCACTGAGCCAGTTAAAGAAACGATAAAAAAGAAATATAAGGAATACGCAGATATGGCGAAAGAAAACGGCATTCCATATCCATTGTTTTACAAGAGGGTTCATGATTATAAATGGGATCCAAAAGAAGCCGCTATAACACCTAAATTAACAGCTAGAGAGTCAGCTAGAAGGGGACATAAAAATAGAGTTATATCTGAGAAACTATATGCGTTAGCAGAAAAGAACGGCATAAACAAGAGGACATTACAGGCGAGAATTTTACATCTGAAATGGGAGGACCATGTAAAAGCGGCTACTTTGAAACCTAATTATGGAAATAGGGTATGTAGTCACTAAATGGATTAAGAAAGGAGAACAGCTATGAAATACAAAGAAGTTCCAACTAACGATGATTATGATTTAGCACTGGAAAATGGAATTAGCAAAAAGAATGTTAATCGAAGAATTGACCATGGATGGAGTATACAAAAGGCGATTACGAAACCGATTGGAGGAAGAGGTCCAGGAAGGCATCGTGGAATGGCTCAAGTAGCGGTTCAAAATGGTATTAGTCAACCACTATTTTCTTATAGAAGATCTAAAGGATATTCGTTATATGAAGCAGCAACAATTCCAGTTAAAGAAAAAAGAAATCATGAGTATTACGCAAATCTTGCTGAAGAAAACGGAGTACCTTACAACACATATATTAAGAGGTTATCACTTGGGTGGGATGAAGAAAAAGCAGCAACAA
>NZ_JAEHBX010000067.1:0-24680 GCF_016483395.1 Bacillus cereus group sp. N21 | reverse complement strand
GAAAAAAGTGAAAGCTTCCTCGATTTCATCGAGGAAGCTTTCACTTTTTTAACTATAAGGACTTTTTCAGTGGCCTCTCTTTAAAAGGAAACGACTTTTCACTATAAACACTTACTCTATATTATCTACCGCGTCTCTGCTGACCTTGCTTTTTGCTATTTTTCTTTTCACTTGGTTTATGAAATGATCGTTGTTTTGTATTCTTTGATCCCCCAGGGTTATCTTTTTGACCGTATTGACCTGTTTTCTTTGGTTTTTTGATTTGCTGTTTTTTCTTTTTTTCACTCGCATCATCGTTTTGTTTAACAGGTAGTTCCAACTCTTGTCTTTGCAACGTTGCGCCAATGCCTTTTTCAATCTCTTTTAAATACATTTCATCTTTCGGTGCAACGAATGTAATTGCAAGGCCTGATCCACCAGCGCGTCCAGTTCGGCCAATTCGGTGTATGTAACTCTCTACATCTTCTGGAATGTCATAGTTAAATACATGTGTTACGCCTTCTACATCTAATCCACGAGCTGCTACATCTGTTGCGATTAAATATTGAATTTTCGCATCACGAAAACTCTTCATTACTCGTTCCCGTTTTCCTTGAGATAAATCACCATGAAGCTCATCGCAGTTATAGCCGTACCCTTTTAAATCATCATATAACTTACTCGCTCTACGCTTTGTACGACAAAAAATAACTGCTAAAAATGGCTGATCCCGGTCCATCACATGGCGCAGTGCATCTTGCTTTGCCCGATCTGTCGTTTCAATAACACGTTGCTTAATATTATTCACCGTTACTTCCGCACTTTGAATTTGAATCATCTCAGGTTCTTTCATATAGCGCTTCGCAAGCTTTTTAATATCTTTTGGCATCGTCGCTGAAAATAACATCGTTTGTTTACTCTCAGGTGTTTCTTCTAAAATGTCTTCTATATCATATAAAAAGCCGAAATGAAGCATTTGATCTGCTTCATCTAATACAAGCATAGAAACATTGGATAATACAATCGTTTCGCGGCGTAAATGGTCTAATAAACGTCCTGGTGTTGCCACAACAATGTGCGTATTTCCTTTTAACTTTCTCATTTGCTGCGCAACATCTTGACCACCATATATCGCAAGAACATTGATATTTTCTTGATGAACAAGCATTTTTTCAATTTCAGTTGTGATTTGTAGTGCTAATTCTCTAGTTGGTGCAACAATTAAAGCTTGTACATCACTTGACTCAGGATCAATTTTTTCTAGAATTGGTAAGACGAACGCCAATGTCTTCCCTGTTCCTGTTTTTGCTTGCCCAATTATATCTTTTCCAGCCATAACAACCGGGATTGCTTTCTCTTGAATTGGCGTTGCTTCAGCAATCCCATTTTCACGTAATGTATGATTAAATGTCTCACTAATTCCTAATTCTAAAAAGTTTTTCAAACAGATCACTTCTTTTCCTCATTTTTCACATTAAGCTCTCATTGTACCACTTGTTTCGCTAAATATGAAAAATAAGATAATTCTTATCTCCTTTTTTCATGCTCGCCATGAATTAATTGGGTTAGTTCTTTTTGTTTCTCTTTTGATTTTGTTAGCAATTTCATATTTGTAGGTGACAAAATCAGCCTCTTGATTTTCCGATTATTCCAAATGATCCCTGTATACCTTGTATCTTCATGTACATCTCGAAACCATTCTTGTTCACTTAGCTGCGTAATATGATATTTTAATTTCGCGTCAGTCCTCGGATAGAACAGAATAATATTGGCTATTACATCAAACAAAAGCCACATGTTTTCTCCCCCCAATATTCTTCTTTTTTACTCATATGAGTATGAACAACAAGAAAGAAATGATAAAAAGGGTTATTTTGTCGATTGTTTGTCTATCCTTTTAAAAAATCTATATTTTTAAGCGCATTTACATAATGTTAAATATACTTTTACAAAATTAATGAAAAAATGAAATAAGGAGTGATTATATGGAGAAACAGAAATTATGGAAAAAATTAAATGAAGGTGCAACAAAATTAGGAAAATCCGGTGTGTATGAGAGCATTATTTTATATTACACTTTAAAAAAGAACGGACTGCCTACTAAAGCCAAAATAATTATATTAGCTGCGCTTTCCTATTATGTATGGTCAATCGATTTCATCCCAGATTTAGCAGCTATTATTGGAATCGGCCTGTTAGATGATGTTATCGCAATTGCTTGGGCACATAGATATATCATGGTACATACAAATGCAGAAATTCGAGAAAAAGGAAAAGTAAAGATGGAATCCTTATTTGGAGCGACACATACATAATGCATCAAACAAGAAAGACGGTCTTCATAACCGTCTTTTCTGTACTATACATGTACTTGTTCTATCTGCATTTGTAAGCAATCCAACATTCTTTTCATTTCACGTTCTTTATAGTGATTTAAGCAAGCAATTTGAATCCAGTTATTTTGTTGTAAATAGTTTGATTCATAATGGATAATAAACCCTTGCAATGCTAATGAATCTCCTATTTCCTTAGAAGAAAGTTCTTTATCTAATGCAATTGTAAGAATGATAGATGAAGCATACTTTTTTTGAGATACAAGTTGTAATTCCATATTGGTAACAGCTTCTTCGATAAAGGTATACATCTTATATATTTTCTTAAATTTGTTTTCATCTTCAAAATTCTTTAATGCTTCTTGTAAGGCGCATATTAAATTCCAAGACTGAGAGTACGGTACACTTCCGTTCTCTTTGTACATTCCTATATCCATGTACACAGATAAAGTTGCAGTCGGATTTACAGTATGATTATAAAATACAAAAGAGAGCCCCGTGTATGCTCCAATTGCTCTTCCGCTAATTCCTCTATTTCATTGTATAAAAATGGTCTCACCATTTGTTAAAACGAATCCACGTCCCTTTAATAACTTTAGCTGTAAAGCGATTGAATCATTTGCTAATGTATCTGTCCCAAGCATGTGCAAATCATGCTTGGGACAGGTACATTAGCAATAATCGTTTTTTCACATTCTCCATCGCAGCTTTAAATTGAATGGAACGATGCGAAATTGGATTAGAAGCAAATGCTTGCTGGACATTTTCTGCGATTTCTACGAGTCCGGGTCAAAATGTATATTCTTTCGTCACAAGACTTGTAATACTAGATTGTTCAAGCGTTTTTTGGGTGATATACATCGGCTAAAATGAGCGCTAAATCACACCCATTTAGAAGCAAATAGCGATGCAAAAATCGAATCAATCCGAGTAAAGCTCTTCCGTTTCGATATTCTTGCTCCACAGCTAATAAACGAATTTCATATACACGATCACCACGTTCTGGTAACCACTCATCTAAATGAGGTATTTAAATACGTATTTTCTTCATGGAACAAATCTATGCGTTTGCGCTCTTCTGTTTGTTCATGCTGCGGAATTTCTTCTACGAATGTTTTATAATTTAGTTTATGAATACTTTCAAACTCCCATGCTTGATCAGCAATTTTATACATTAACCCCATGTTTTAATCCCCTTTATTTTCTATGTGCGTACAAAATCAATATAATAATGCAAACACTTAATACAATCGCTACCATAGAATAAAAGTATGCAATCATACAAAGTGGTAAACAAGCGATTGTAATTAAACCAGCCTTTGTAAAACTCTTAAAAATTAAATAAAACAAAATAAATATAAGTACCAGAGTAAGCGCTATCAAACAATTGAACACAATCAGTCCGCCAATAAATGTCGAAATTCCCTTTCCGCCTTTATATTTAAAGAAAATTGGATATATATGACCTACAACAACTGCTAGTAGCGAGATTAATAGAAATATAGACTCCCCAAATAAGATTCTTGCTACATAAACAACAATTGCCCCTTTAAGGGCATCTCCTAGAAATGTAACAATAAAATATACTTTTCCGTATAAACGCCCCATATTCCTCGCACCAGGATTTCCACTACCAACATCTCGAATATCTATCCCGTATTTCCATTTTATAATCATATATGCTGTTAATATGTTCCCAACCATATAAGCACCTATTACATACAGAAACTGGTTGATATGAATCATATAATCATTCACTTTCTATTTACTATTCTCAATACACTCTTCAAGCATAAGTGGCATAGAAGTAAGCCATACAATAAAATATGAAACTTGCTACCGTTGAATTCCTATCAAATTCCATGCAATAACACGTACGGATTTAATATATTGTAAAATATATCCTATTGACCAGGCTATAAACAAACTTACAAGTATTATAACTTGCGGTTTATGCACCGGAACCTTATCAATTCCTATAATGGCTATAATATTCATACATACGATAAGCAAGAAGATCGGAAATGAAATTCTAAATAAAAAAATCCATATTTTAATCCCAAAATCCATATAACACCTCCTTTTTAAAGAAGACTGCTATATGGAAAAACTGTATTTAAAATAAAGTAGATTTTTTTACAGCTAAAAAATAAGCTCCTTTTGCTGATGAAATTTCACTTTGAATAAAATTTATTTCATTAATATAGTTTTCGCAATACCTCTTAAATTCAGCATATATTTCTGGTACAGAGCACAAAATTCCACCTTTTACTGCAATTGAAATTGGTACTTCAAATGACATTTTCTTATACACGTCAACTGTAATTCTGGCTAATTCTTCACTAGCTTTTGATATAATTTTGAACGCATCATCATTACCTTTCCTTGCTTCCTCTATTACAAGGGGGGCAATCGCAGCAACCTGATCTTTCTGTGAGGAATATACAAGTTGTTTTATATCAAATGGTGTATGAATAGGAACTTGCTTTTGTATTACTCTGCTAAGATTGCAAAATTGCTCACCTTTATCATACTCGATTGTCATCCTTCTTAACGCCTGCAAAGCAATCCAATACCCACTCCCCTCATCTCCTAAAATATGGCCCCATCCTCCACTATACTCATATTCTGCTCCTTTTTTCCCTAAGCAGATAGCACCTGTTCCCGCTATTGTTAAAATACCATCGTTTCCTCCTAATAAGGCCGCATGTGCAATTACTGCATCATCATAAATTTCAATATTTGTTTGATATCTCGCTATTAAACGTTCCTTTAACACATTAATATCTATACTTTTCACACCCGCCAGCCCTAAACAAATACAAACGCAATCCTCTTTAGACAAGCTTTGTTGACAATATTCAATTGCTTCCATAATATGCGATAAAGCTTTCTCATAATCTAGTAAAACATTTCCGAAACAGCTCATACTTCTTGCTATTTCTTTACCATTTTGGTCAAATGCAATCGCTTCTGTCTTCGTCCCACCACCGTCTACACCTATCATATACTTCATCTTTCCACCCACTTTTTCTTACCTCACAATTGGAGGGAATGTTACATTACCTAAAACGACAGGATGTCTTCTGTAGCACTTGGTACATTACTTGGATTACGATGATATGTTTCATTTGCTAGCACAGCAAAAGCAATTGCTTCTTTTGCGGATGATGAATACCCAATTTCCTCTTGTATAAGTACTTTACAGGGCGCCTCCTTCAAACTCTCTTTTATCATTTCTACAAGTGTTTTATTATAACTTCCACCTCCGTCAAGAATAACTTCATCAATATGATAATAAGGAGAAATAATTTTTTGATAATGATGAACAATTGAGTTTGCTGTAAACATCGTTACAGTAGCTACAATATCTTCCTTACGGTGCTCCTTAAATCGCTTTAGCAATTCATCTGTAAAATCTTCTCCAAACTGTTCTCTTCCTGTTGACTTAGGTGGAACAGTTTTAAAAAACGAATGACTCATACAAGAATAAAGCATTTCATTTATGACACTTCCTTGTCTTGCTATCTCACCATTTTTATCAAACGAGTACTGAAATAATCGCTGACATACTTCATCTATCACCATATTTCCTGGCCTCGTATCAAAGGCAATCACTTCTTGTTTAGATACTCGGCTTGGAATTACGGTTACATTCCCTATCCCACCAATATTTTGAAGTAATCGATTTTTATTTTGGTCTCTATATAAAATAAGTTCTGAATATGGAACAAGAGGGGGGCTCCTTGACCACCAGCCGCCATATCCATCGTTCGAAAATTTGAAATGACTGTTGTTCCTGTTTCATAGGCTATAACTGCGGGTTCTCCGATTTGTAGTGTCGATGGAACAATCGTCTTCTCTTGAACAGGCTGATGATAAATCGTTTGACCATGCGAGCCAATTAAATCTAATTGTTCTATTGGAAAATCAGATTGTTTACAGACTTTTTTCACTGCATTCACAAAACATAGCCCGAGCTTAAAATTCAAACTACATATAAGTTGTACGTTAGAAGCTTCTATAGATAAGGCTTGCTGAATTTCATTTGTTATTTCTTTTGAAAACGGTACTGTAATAAAGCTGATTAGTTTCACCTTTAATCATGAAAGAAGTGATAGACTAGTTGCCTATCACTCTAATACATATCTGTATGATTTCTTCATATTTCGCATCATTACACGTTCACAGAACCTCACTCGCCATCACCACTCTTTTCGACTTCAATCATATTTTTATCGTACATTTTAAAAAATGGCAGATAGATAAGGAATGAGATTGCTATATTAATGAAGACTAACACAACAGCTCTCCAATCTCCACCCGTCGCTAAATATGCACCAATTGGAGCTGGTAATGTCCATGGCGGCATAATATAAGTTGGTGTAACGAGTCCCATTGCTGTTGCAGTATAAGCAATTGTCGCTGTTACTAATGGTGTAATAATAAAAGGAATAATTAAAATCGGGTTTAACACGATTGGAAGCCCAAATATAACTGGCTCATTAATATTAAAAATACCAGGTACAATACACGTTCTTGACAGCGCTTTGGAATACTTTGATCTACCGAAGACAATCATGGCTAATACAAGCCCTAATGTAGCTCCGGAACCACCAATCCATATAAACCATTGGTATAATGGTTCTGGTGCAATAAATGGTATACTGCTTGCTCCATCTGCAACTGCAGCAGAGTTTTTACCAAGATAAACTTCCCATAAAGGACGGGCAACTGTCCCAACAACAGAAACACCATGTATGCCAAATGACCAGAAGAATGTAATTAGAAACACAGGTAGAATAACTCCAAAATAACTATCACCAGCTTTTACTAATGGTGCAGCTAGCTTATCAACTAAATGATGTAAATCAATGCTAAAAACAACAGTAATAATACTCATAATAATAATAACGAAAGCAGCAGGTATAAGTGCTTCAAAAGAACGAGATACAGACGGTGGTACTTGCTCTGGCATTTTAATCATCACATTTTTCGTCTTACAGAATTTCAAAATCTCAACCGATAAAATGGAAACAATCATTGTAACAAATAACCCATGCCCTCCAAGGTTTGTCATTGGGAGCATAAATCCTTTCTTATCAATGAGTTCAGGTGTTAATGTAAGAAGTAATGAGCAGACTGCAAGCTGCGCTCCTGATAAGGCATCTAATTTGTAACTTTTCGCTAAATTATATCCAATACCAAAGGCGATATAGAGCGACATAATAAACATCGTTAACCGATACGGTATTAAAATACTCGTTTGATGCTTGGCTGCCCATAGTGAAATAAAACTATCCTTTGGAAGAGGCGGAAACGCCACAATTAGAAAGAAACTTCCTACAATAATAAACGGTAATGCTGAAATTACACCATCACGAATTGCTTGTAAATGCCTTTGCTCAGAAAGCCTCGCCATTGGACCAGATAAGTTATTCTCAAGAAATGAGACAAACTTATTCATCAAACTTCCCTCCTAACGGATTAATTCATTCACAGCCTTTAATAGCGTCGGTCCACCAAGTGGTGTATAAGCTTGTGGCGGAATTATACCACAAGGAACAGACTGCTCATCTGCTATTTTTTTCACTGCATCAAATCTATGCCTTACTTGCGGAGCAACCATTACAACGTCCCAGCCGTTCTTAACCTCTTCTTCCACTTCACTCGTTCCAATTGCGTGTACATCCATATTAATTCCCTTCTTCTCCGCTTCTTTTTTTAAAGCGTTTACAACAATTGAACTGGACATTCCTCCAGAGCATACAAACAGAACTTTCATTTCATAATCCTCCTATATGCTTTAAGTAATTTTTATCCTTTTTCAAGGACTGTCAAACCACCAACGAAAGGGAGTTTCACGTTATTAAAAATCATATGAAGAATGTAGACAAATTAGTTCTGACGAAATGAAATTTCAGAAAAAATATTTTTTATGTTAAATAAAAGTTTCAGCCCCTACTTTCTCAATTGTGAATCTTATATTCACGTGATATAGTAGTCTCGATAATAGAATATGTAAGGAGGCGTACGATTATTTTCAGAAAATTATTGATGAGTTGTTGTAGCGTCATCTTGATTATTCCCTTCTTGTTCATAAGCTCTAGGTTCACACAAGCTGAAGTACCTACTACGTATCAAAAACATGAATTACGCGCCGCTTGGATTGCATCTGTTCTCAACATTGATTGGCCCTCTAAGCCAGGATTACCTATCGAAAAGCTGAAACAAGAATTTATCAAACTACTAGATGATGTAAAAAATCTAGGTATGAATGCAGTTGTTGTTCAAATTAAACCAACCGCAGACGCTTTTTACCCTTCCCAATATGGCCCTTGGTCCGAATATCTCACAGGCATACAAGGAAAAGACCCCGGTTATGATCCACTCGCATTTATGATTGAAGAAGCACATAAAAGAAATCTTGAATTCCACGCTTGGATTAATCCCTACAGAATAACGATGAATCATACCGATATAAACCGATTAGCAGAAAACCACCCAGCAAAGCAACATCCCGATTGGGTCATACCCTACGGCGGGAAACTATACTATAATCCTGGTATTCCAGAAGTGAAAGCTTTTATAACGGAAGGTGCATTGGAAATTGTACAAAATTATGACATTGACGCACTTCACATGGACGATTATTTTTATCCCTACAAAGTAGCGGGTGAGGAAATTCCAGATCAAAACACATATGAAACATATAATAATGGGCGATTTTCTAACATTGAAGACTGGCGTCGTGATAATGTGAACCAACTTGTAAACGGATTAAATACTGCTATTAAACAAGAAAAATCTTATGTCAAATTTGGAATTAGTCCATTTGGAGTATGGAGGAATATTGCTGATGATCCAACCGGTTCTAATACAACTGCTGGACAAAGAAATTATGATGACCTATATGCTGACACACGAGAATGGATACAAAAAGGATATATTGACTATATTACACCACAAATCTATTGGAATATCGGTTTTGCACCTGCAGCATATGACGTTTTACTAGATTGGTGGATAAAAGAAACAGAAAACAAACAAATTCACCTATATATTGGACAAGCTGCATATAAAATTAATAATAACTCAGTCCCCGCTTGGTCAGACCCTGAAGAATATCCAAGGCAAATTGCATTAAATCATCAATATTCACAAATAAAAGGTAGCATGCACTTTAGCCTTAA
The DNA here is from genome assembly GCF_016483395.1 of Bacillus cereus group sp. N21. Taxonomy (NCBI): domain Bacteria; kingdom Bacillati; phylum Bacillota; class Bacilli; order Caryophanales; family Bacillaceae; genus Bacillus; species Bacillus cereus group sp. N21. The sequence continues at coordinate 15,175 of NZ_JAEHBX010000067.1, read as the reverse complement.
AGATATAAATAACAATCCATTAGGAATAAAAGATCGACTACAAAAAGATATTTATACACATCCTGCATTAATTCCACCAATGCCTTGGCTAGATCACGATCCACCTAAGCAACCTACTTTAAAAGGTGCTATTGCAAGAAATGATGGTATTGCCTTAGGAATCATCGATGATAGAAACAATGATTCTACGTATTATGCAATCTATCGAGTAAATGAAAAGAATGACGTTGACATTCAAAAAGCTGAAAACTTACTTACTACTGTACGAAAAACAAAACCTGGGGAAATTCATGTAGATAAAACAGCTGTGTCTGGTAAGACGTATACGTATGTGGTGACTGCTTTGGATCGGTTGCATAACGAGAGTATCCCTTCTAGCAAAACTACTATACAAGCGAAGTAATCATAAAATCCCTCACTCTATATATGAGGGATTTTACCTTACGCATATTCAAAAAACAAACTACCCAGGCTTAGGAAGGGTATGCATTTACTATATTTGATCTGTTCATCCATTTTTTCATGTTATATGGTTCTAATAGGGTTAAAGGTAGTATCCGGCGATATTGCTGTCATTTACCTTTAAACGTTTTTTCATTAACATATAAGTGGCTGTACAAACAAAAGCAAAAATAAAGCAGGAGGGGCTTTGCATCTGCCCTCTGCTTCTTATCCCCGAATCTGTCCATTCCCACGAATCACATATTTCGTGGAAGTCAATGCAGGCAATCCCATCGGCCCCCGCGCGTGCAGCTTTTGCGTGCTGATGCCGATTTCGGCGCCGAAGCCAAATTCAAATCCGTCCGTAAAGCGAGTCGAAGCATTATGGTACAGCGCCGCGGCATCGACGGAAATGAAAAATTTACTGACACTTCCTTCGTTTTCTGTAATAATCGCTTCGGAATGCTTGGAGCCATAAGCATTGATGTGGCGAATCGCTTCTTCAACCGAGGAAACGATTTTGACTGCCAGCGTAAGAGACAAAAACTCTGTTTGCCAGTCTTCTTCTGAAGCAGGGACAAGAGATGAATCAATTGTCAAAGCTTTCTTATCCCCGCGTAGCTCCACTCCTTTTTCCTTCAAGAAGGAAAACAGCTCAGTACCGTAACGCTCCACCCAATTCTCATGAAGTACAATTGTTTCAATAGCGTTGCATACGGACGGGCGCTGTGTTTTAGCGTTTACAATAATGTCGAATGCCATCTGTTTATCTGCTGTTTCATCAATGAAAATGTGACAATTTCCCGCACCTGTTTCTAATACAGGGACAGACGCTTCTCTCACTACCATATCAATCAGCTGCTTGCCGCCTCTTGGAATAAGAACATCTAAGTACTCGTTCAATGTAAACAGCTGCTTTGCGCTTTCACGTGACGTATCTTCAATGAGCTGTACGCTGTCTGGAGGCAGGCTAGTTTGTTCGAGTGCCCGGTGAATGACAGCGACAATGGCTTTGTTGGAATAAATGGCGGAAGAACTACCGCGCAGAATCACCGCGTTTCCTGTTTTCAAGCAAATCGTGGCCGCATCCACCGTCACATTTGGCCTCGCCTCGTAAATCATCCCCACAACGCCGAGTGGCACGCGCACCTCCTGAATGGACAATCCGTTCGGCCGTTCCCATGCCGCCACGCACTCTCCGACAGGGTCACGCAAATCAATCAGCTGCCGGATGCCCTCTGCCATGTCAATGATGCGCTGTTCGTTCAACAGGAGGCGGTCAAGGAGTGATGCAGACATTCCTTTCGCTTTTCCTTGTTCGAGATCCCGTTTGTTTTCCATCAAAATGTAGGATGTCTCCGCCATCAATTTCTCAGCGATAGCCGCCAGCGCCTTATTTTTTTGATCCGTCGATTTGGCCACAAGCTCTCTCATAACCGCTTTCGCTTTTTGTCCCTTTGCTAATACTTCGTTCATTTTCGCTTCCCCCTTTTAAAGATAAAATTTGAGACGTGTCTAACTCCGCCAGCTAGGCACTGCAACCCAAAACTCTCCTACACAGATATTAGTTGAATCAAGCGGGCTTTTAACATTCTGTTGCTCATCCTGTCTAAACATTCAAATCACTGACGCTTTGAGCAGAGAAAAGGCAAAAAACGCCAGTTAAGACGAAAAGCCTTGGTTTTTGCACCTAAACAAGCTGGCTTCTGTTTTTCTTAAGATGAAACCCAATTATCCCTATGAATGACCTCGTAGCTATGCCTTTCTTCTCGCGCTTGAATGTCACGGCTCCGCATGCCTTTCAGCGCCCGCAATTCCTCTGCGCTATATCTGCACTGCCCTTTGCCGATTACGCGTCCTTTTTGCGTGATGACCTCCACCACTTCGCCGGCCTGAAAGATCCCGAACACGCCAGTAACACCAGCGGGCAGAAGACTTTTTCCATGATGGACGATAGCAGCGGCCGCGCCAGCATCCACCTCGATTTGTCCTCTCACGAGCGAATGCAATGCAATCCATTGCTTGTTCATCTTGATCACTTTTTGCGGCGTATTACCGATGTACGTTCCGTCACCTTTGCCTTTCAAAACATCTAAAAACTTCTCCTGTCCGCGTCCTGTTCCGATGAATACGGTCACACCGAGAGACAGCGCCGTCTTCGCCGCATCGATTTTCGATCTCATGCCGCCGGTACCGAGCTTTGAGCCAGCATCTCCGGCAAGAGCGTCAATTTCTTCCGTAACGTCAGGAAGAAAGTAATACTTTTTCGCGTCCGGATTTTTCTGAGGATTCCGGTCGTACAAACCGTTCACATCCGTAAAAATCATGAGCATATCTGCCGACACGAGCCCGCTTACTAAAGCCGACAGCATGTCATTATCTCCGAACGTTAGCTCCTCTACAGAAATAGAATCGTTTTCATTGATAATAGGCAAGGCGGAGCGGTCCAGCAGCTCTGATAAAGTTGCATAGACATTGCTGTATTGTTCTTTTCTAGAAAAATCGCTTCTTGTTAGTAGAAGCTGCGCGGTAACAATCCCATATTTGAGGAATTCCTCTGTATACGCCTGCATTAAGAGACTTTGCCCGACAGCGGCGGCAGCCTGTTTTCCTTTGATTGTCACAGGCCGTCCGGGATACCCAAGAGCAGAGAAGCCTGCGGCGACGGCCCCGGATGTAATCAGCAAAATTTCATGTCCTTCCTGTTTCAGCCGTGCCAAGGCGGCAACGTGATCTGAAAGCTGTTCGCTAGAGATGCCGCCTTGATTCGCAGCCAAAGAACTGCTTCCAATTTTTATGACAATTCGTTGTTTTTTCACTTTTGTACCTCCTCGTCTAAAATAAAAATTTTTTTATAAGTTGTGCCGCTTCTTTTTTCGAATGGAAACAAAATACTCTTCTACCGCGTGCAATTTGCAGTGAAAAATCCCCCGCCAATGATGCCCATTTCGCAACAAAAATTCAAATAAAAAGACCGCTCCGCCCTTAAAAAGGACGAAACGGTCATCGTTCCGCGGTACCACCTTCATTGATATGATCCATATCCGCTTGTCGCCTGTAACGCAGGCATACGCTTAAACTTTCGTTTAAAACTCGGGGATAGGTTCGATAGTTTCTTTGCGAGGAATCTTTCAGCCTGCGGATTCCACTCTCTTGCGCAAGAAAACATATGTACTAGTTCCCTTCAACGATTTTAATTTTAATTTTAATTTTAATTTTAATTTTTTATATTATGCAATACAGTGGATTTTTATGTCAAGAGATGTTTTGAAAAACAAAGAAGGCTGCATATTTAATTTTTATTGATAAATGGAAATTATCGGGGTTTATAAAAATACAACACCATTCTTGGAAAATTGCACGCTAAGGACTAGAAAAATTTACTATGACAACGTTCTTAAAGGATAACCACATGTTCAGAAAGAAAACGCCAAAAATTAATTGATCACTGAATCTTGTACGCACTTTATTAACTTGATTATATCTAGAAAACGTTGATATAGTTTTCTGAACAAATATCTCTTAACGTACAACAAAAGAGGTATTTTGTATTAAAACGTATAATTTTCCCGAAAGAATATAGTGCTTCATAAGTACTCTGTATATCAAATTGCTTTTTTTCAAATATTTTACGTAGCAATCCTTTCAATTTCCCCTTTTCATTATACTACTGATAATGATATGTTATATTCTCCAAAAGTATTTAAGATGTTATAGAGTGAAATATAATAAAAATTTCAAACTATAGAAAATGTGCTTGTTTAGTACACAATAAAAGTGATTTCTATGCATATTTGGTATTGCAAAAAACAATGTACTCTCTTAAAATATTTTTTTATAGTAATCTCGATATTATTTATAATGCCTATTTCTCTTTTACAGGATATCACAAAGTTTTTTAGAATAATAAATTTCAATCTAATGAAATTTATACTAAAAGGAGCGAGAGCGAATTATTATGAACAAACAAATAGGATTCATAGGATGCGGAAATATGGGTATCGCTATGATAGGTGGAATGATTAACAAAAATATAGTTTCCTCAGATAAAATAATTTGTTCAGATTTAAATGTCATTAATTTAAAAAATGCTAGTGAAAAATACGATATAATCACAACTACTGACAACAATAAAGTAGCTAACAATGCTGATATTTTAATTTTATCAATCAAACCAGACCTATACTCATCAGTAATTAACCAAATAAAAGAGCAGATAAAAAGCGATGTAATAGTAGTAACTATTGCTGCAGGGAAAAACATTAAGAGTACTGAGGACGCCTTTGGCAGAAAGTTAAAAGTTGTTAGAGTAATGCCTAATACACCTGCTCTTGTTGGAGAAGGAATGTCTGCATTATGTGCTAATAAAATGGTTACGGAAAAAGACCTAGAAGATATACTAACTATATTTAATAGTTTTGGCCAAACAGAGATAGTACATGAAAGATTAATGGACGTTGTAACATCTGTAAGTGGTTCTTCTCCAGCATATGTATATATGTTTATAGAAGCTATGGCAGATGCTGCTGTACTAGATGGTATGCCAAGAACTCAAGCATATAAATTCGCAGCCCAAGCTGTATTAGGTTCTGCAAAAATGGTACTTGAAACAGGAATACACCCAGGTGTACTTAAAGACATGGTTTGTTCTCCAGGTGGAACGACAATAGAAGCTGTAGCAACGTTAGAAGAGAAAGGATTAAGAACAGCTATTATTTCGGCTATGAAGCATTGCACTCAAAAATCTATTGAAATATCCAAGTTAACTAATAAATAAGAAATAACTTATAGAATGTACCATAGCAACAAAAAATTCTATACTAAGAAAACAATTATTTATTTCCTCCTATATTTACAGATAATAAGGAGCAACTTCTAGGAATACTGTTCAGTTAATATCATTAATTAATAAAAATCCTGATTACAAATATAATTTTTCTTTTTCTCTTCTTCAAACACTCTCTAAAACATTAACACCTCTTGAAGTGCTTGAAATTGAAAACCTGTATAAAGAAAAATTAGGCACCCGTAAGTTTGGATACAATTCAAACTAAATAGTTAAACTACAAAAGCCTCTTGAGTACGTGACTCAAGAGGCTTTCTTTTACTTATTCTTAAATTTTTCCTTCGCCGCTCTCATTTTCACATTCAAATCATGATCAATGGAGTCACGAATATCACGCTCTACTGCTTCCATTTCTTTTTGGAAGTTTTGTAAGTAAACCTGCAATTCTTCTTCTTTTTCAGGACGCTGTGATGGCGGTAGCTGAGCCACTAGTGACAGCATATCCGTTAAGTCTTTCATTAAGAAAGTTTCAAGTTTGTGTTGTTGTTCAAACATGCGATGTTCTTGGTAATACGGAAGTGCGTTTAATACGGCAATTGTAATTTCATCAACTGTTCTTTGTAGTGACGGATTGATTGCGCGTTTATACGCTTGAATTGTATTTAATGCATCTGGATAACGGTCATAAAAATACAATTTATAAAACGATAAATCTGTTGGCTTAGATGATTGTTGTGATTCTTGTCGTAAAAAATCTTTTACTTTCATCGCTGCTACATCGATATCTTCATTCGTCACTTTTTTCGTTGTTTTTGCCATAGCGTGTACCTTTTTCTGTTTATCTTTCGGTAACATAGAGAAAACTTGTTCTCTTGTACGTTGATCCGCCGCACAGAAAAGAGTATTCAATGTTTGTTTTTCCTTTTTCCCCTCTGTACGAATCCAGCGATAAAAAAGCGGATGCTGCGTAAATTCTTGTAAGAACGGTGTTGATTTATTTGATAATTTTTCAATTGATTCATTCGCTCGTTTATACGGTTTCACCCATGATAAATAAAATTTCCGGCCGAAATACACAAGCAAGACAACAATTGTAAATCCTACTAAAAGCAATACTCCAATTAGTATTAAAACTAATTTAAAGAAGCCCATTTTTTCACCTCCTCTAACGATTCTTTATTTCTTTGGACGCTGAATGAGCTTCTGCTTCATTTCATCATTAAATGTGTCGAGTTCAATAACAAACTTTTTACTAGATTCAATAATACGCTCTGATGATTTCTCAGATGCTTCAATAGCTGCAAACACATTTTGGAATGATTCGCGTAGCTTATCCATGCTGATTGCTGGGTTTTCAAGTAACTGTGTTGTTTCTTCTGTATTCTGTTTTAATGCTTGTGAGTTACTTAACACCATTGATTCAATTGCTTCGTTTGTCGCATTCACTGCATCAATCGTCTTACGTTGATTTGTTAATGCCAACTGAATCGCTGCTGAAACAGTAACTACGTTTTGCGTCATCGTAATCGCATTACGAATTGCTTCTGTCAACTTTTCATTATTCTTCTTAATAATGTCTACAGATGCAATAGACTGCAGTAATACACTTTTCGCTTGCTGCATGTTACGCGTACGTACAAGAATTTTTTCTAACGCATCATTGATTAATGGAATATCCTTTTGACGATCTGGATTTTGCTTTTCTACTTCAAGCATGCCAGCGAGCTTTCGTCCTAAATATACTTGTTTATCAAGCGCATGAATTTTATCATGTGATTGCTCTTTTAACATTTCTAAACCAACTGTATCCTCTTGTAAGTTGTCACGCCCAATAAGCAACGCTCGTATGATTTCTTCAATTTGTTTATCTATAGATTGATATTTATGCACATACGTTTCAAGTGGGTTTTTCTTGAAAACCTTAAACATAAACTTCTTCATTCCCGATGCTTTCATTGAATTGGGATCGAGTTCTGATACCACTTTACGTAATTCTAACAACGTATTTGGAATTTCTTCATTCTTTCCATTCATCATTGCAGTAACAGGACGTTTTAGTGCTGATAATGTTTGCCCTGCTGCTTGCTGCTCTTTATCTCCTAAATCTCCCAGCTGGGATAATACTTTTGAAAGGTCAGTATTTTGTTCACTATTTAACTTTTGTACATATAAATCAGCTTCTTTATTCAGTTCAACAAGCTCTTCATCTTTAATAACTGTATCAACAACTACTTGCATATTATCTTTCACTACTGATACATGTTCTTTTTTCTCTAATTCAGTCACAAAATCGCTCCTTTATTTATATGTGCGAATTTATTTGCACTATATTTCATCTAATATATCGTATTCAACATGTATGATACTTGTTTAAAATCGATTTTTAATAAACTCCTGCTTATACAGTCATTCCCTGTTTCTTATCCTAAGTATACCTGTTTCGTACATTATTTTCCTCAGACTTAAGACCTAGAAGGCTACGTGCGGAAGACGGATTCTTCACATGTTATACAGTTTATTACTTAGCGATTCGGCCCTCAATTTCATTTTGTCTACCTTTCCGTTCGGCTTCTTCGGTAAACGTGATAGTACAGTCCAATTTCTTGGCTGCTTATATGCTATTAGTTTTTGACGGCACTCTTTCTGAATATCTACTAATTCTCGAGAAACTTCCTTAACGATAACAGCCCGTATAATTTCCCCGCGATTCTTATCTTTTTCCGAAAACACTACTGCTTCTATAACCCCGGTGATTCCAAGTAATACATCCTCTATTTCACCAGCATACACAAAACTCCCAGCAGCTTTTATAACATCTCGGTCTCTACCTACTAAAACAATTTTTCCATCTTCTCTTTGGAAACCAATATCATGTGATGTTACCCAATCTTCTATGAAAGTTGCTTTTGTTTGCTTTTCATTTTCAATATATCCTTCAAAAGCCTGACCAGATCGAACAAATAATTTCCCAAAGTTTTCTTTATTAGTTACTATTCGTTCTTTTTTCTCATTAAAAAAGGCAATCTCTACATCTGGGAATGGTATCCCGACTGTTTCAGGTGCAGTTCTTGCATCTTCCGGTGTTAACAGTGAGGCATAGCCCATTTCTGATGATCCGTAATATTCATACAAAAATGATTTAGGAAAACATTCTTCAAATTTTTGTCTTTGTATAGGCGATAATTTTGTCCCAACTGAAATCATACACCTCGGAATCATTTCCTGCACACTTCGTTTTTGCTTTGCATGGCGAATTAAAGGTTCAATTAAAGCTGGTGTGATAGAAGCACACGATCCTTTCGCTTTTAAAAAGGCTTCTGGTGTGAACTTAGATAATAAAACAATCTCAGATCCTATAGCTAATGCCTGAAGTGCCGGATATAGCTGGGCTGAATAAGATAAATGTAGCGGAACTACTACACGATCGCTTTCAATTAGTGAAAATGCCTTACTCCACCCTTCAAAACTACTAGTCCATGATTGATGACTTTTAACAAACCCTTTCGGTGTACCTGTTGAACCTGAAGTATAACCAAAGAAGTATAACTCATCCTTACTACTCACATGTCTAAGAGGAAATGGGATGGTATTAGGCTCCATTCTTTGACATAAAGTCTCTTTGGATGTGATAATCCAATTAGGCTCCGTACTACTTATAATTGTTTGCCATTCAATTTCGGTAACGTCTGGATGAACCGGCATTATAATTCCACCAATTTTTGAAACCGCAAGTGCATCTTGAATCCATTCCATACAATTTTCTAACTTGATAATAAAAATATGCCCTGGTATCGCTCCGTCTTGCATAAGAGCTGATGCGCGATTTGAAACACATTGCGCCAACTCTTTGTAAGTCCAACTATTATGTTGTTCCGAAAGCACAACGCGATCAGGATATTTTTGTGCCTGCTCATAGAAATAAGAATGTATTCGCATTTTTTATTAAATCTCCTTGTTTGTTATGGCTATATTTTTTATTTTTTTCGTGCTACAAACGCTCCTTTTTGAAAGGCTAGTAATACAGTTTCAAACGTATCGTCTTCTTCAATCATCTGAATAAATTCTGCTAACTCTTCTGCATGCGAAGTCGCATTATCAATGACAAGAAATCCTTGTGGTTCTAATATGCGTTTTATATTTTCCCACCACCACATATATTGCGTACGCTCTGAATCTAGAAAAATAAAATCAAATGAACGATTTACTTGTACATCAAGAAACACTCCTGCTTCTTGATTATGAATATCAATCCGATATCTAAGATTTGCCTTTTCAAAATTCATAAGTGCCTCTGCAACCCTTTCTGAAGAAAGCTCAACAGTTGTAACATTTCCTTTTGTTTCTTCAGCCGCATTTGCCAGCCATAATGTTGAATATCCATTTGAAGTACCAATTTCTAAAATTTTTTGTGCACTACACCCTTTTATTAAAATAGATAAAAATTGTCCCATCTCACGAGAAACATTTCTTAACTTTTCTTCTCGCTTTTCTTTTTTACTATCATGCTCTTCCCCGTACTTTTCAAGTTCTAACAACAATAATTCTAATGAATTCATACTATTCATCGCCTTTCTAACAAATTTAATGATTAAAAATTGATGAGAAAGTTGATTATGTTTGTCTACTTTTCATTATATGCGAAACGAAAATCTTTTTCCTGTTATAAAACAAAGAATTGAAATTTTTTGTAGCATATTGTTTCATTTTTTGGTAAAGTTAATTTCTACGTGTAATTATTCCATTCACATTATTTTACAATCAAAATGCAATCATAAAATCATTTTTAATCGGTATTTCACATTAAAGAAGCGCCCTTTTCGGACGCATTTTCTTTTGTTTATAACTGTATGTAAGAAAGGATGCTTTGAACATGAACGTGATTAATTTAGAAGCTGCTAGAAAACGTAAGCAGTACAAAAAGCGAATGATAACTATACCGATTATTAAACGTATTTACGAAGAGGACGGAGAAATTAAGTGCGAGGTATTAGGCGAAAAGGATGTTCCTCTTGAAATGTTAGAGAAGTAAATTACATGATCTTAAATCGAAGACGCATCTCTCTTGAGATGCGTCTTTTTCATTCTATACATTCTGATTTAAATGAATAAGCTTTTCTGGATTCATCATCATATAAATAGATGCTATTTTCTCTTCTTGAAACTCAAACGAAAGCACATACGTAGCGCGATTATTTATATTTACAATAATACCTGGTGTACCATTTACCATTCTAAATGCAATGGAATGTCCTTCTGGTAACTTTTTGGTAATCCCTAAGAATAAGCGAACAATCCTTTCAGGTGTGTAAACTGGTTTAAGAGCCGTTGTAACCTTTCCACCACCATCGGATTTAAATATTGCATCTGTTTTTAAGATTCCTAACATTTCCTGTACGTCTCCTCGCTGCAAAGATGCAACGAATTGTTCTACATATGCAGCCATTTGCTTTGTACTTAATTTTGAGGCTTTCGGTTTATCTCTTATACTTTTTCTGGCCCGATGAAAGATTTGTCGACAATTCACACTACTCTTTTCGACAATTGATGCGATTTCATCATAATCGTAGCCAAAAACTTCTCGTAATATAAACACCGCCCGTTCAACTTCAGATAACTGTTGTAAAAGCAAAAGATACGCTGTAGAAATAGACTCCTTCATTATATATGTCATTGAGGGATCATCATTTTCTTCAACAAGTGGTTCAGGCAACCACATGCCAACATAAACATTTCGTTTATGAGCTGTTGAACGTAATTTATCGATTGCACGATTCATAACCATCTTACACAAATACGCTTTTACATTATCAACAGACTCTAGCTCTTCTATTTGACTTAATGCAAGAAATGTATCATGAACAATATCTTCAGCATCCATAACACTCCCGAGCATACGATAGGCTAAAGAAAACAATAAAGGTTTATATGCTTGATACACTTGTTCCATTTCCACACTAACATGACCCTCTTTCAATTTGTGACTTTACTTTGTTCTAAAATTTGTAGTGCTGCTCGTTTACCGCTAGCAACCGCAGCGTCAGCTAATAATTCATCATGCCCAGCCCAATCTCCTGCAACATATATCCCTGGCATTTCAGGAACCCTAGGCCCTGGATTTTCAGTACGGCCAATATGAGGAAAATCATAGACAACTGTTATTTTAGGTAAATATTGCTTTTCAACTAACTCCTGTTGCCATTTCGGATGTAATAAATCCATTGTATGTTCTAACAAAATTTTATCATCATTAAAATTACTAGTCTGTAATGCATGATTATGATATTTTATCAATCCCACTACTACCGTTCCATCGTCACTCAGCTTAGCGGCTCTCGATTGATTCGTAAAAAACAAAGGTTGATCTAATCCTAAGGCAAATTGATATGATGGATTGGGTAATTTTCTTAGGCCAAGATCTAAGGAAGCTACTGTAACTGGCACTGATTGTTCTCCCCATATACGCAGCATAGTGTCTCTTGCACCTTTTACAATTTTACAAGCCTCTTTTGGTGGTATAGTAATAACAACCGTAGGGACTTCAAAGAATTCGTCACCAGAACAACGAATTCTTTGAATATGACCACAGTGCTCAATTTCAACTACATTTTTGCTCTCTAAAAAATGAACTCCAGCATTTGTAGCATCTTCTCTTAACTTTGTTATGATTGTCTCCCATCCGCCATCTACATAAAAGACTCCTTCTTTCATTGATCGTTGTATTTGTTTTAGTACAGAAGATGCTAACTGTATTGTCGGAGCATATGTGTAAGTCGATGTTCGGCATAATGCATAAAACATATTTCTTACCATGGGATCTTTAATTTCTTTTTCTGTCCATACACTCAGACTCATTTTAGGAATTGCATTTAAATCTAATTTCCCTAGCTTTAACATCAGATGAGAAAATTGTATTTTAGCCGCCCATGAAAGTAATGGTGTAGATAAGATTGATCGAAAATCTGTCGGTATTGTATACACATCATTTTTCCATATACCATGCGCGCTAGTTGAAGGTATGTCTCCTGGAATGTTAATTCCAAGTTCCTCAAAAGTTGATAGTGCTTCTCCCCCGCGATATAAAGCGTGCGCCCCAAGATTCATAAGGACTCCGTTTTTATTCGTTGTTATTGCTCTTCCACCAAAGCGACTTGATTTCTCTAATACAACAACTTTTTTACCTTCCCTAGCTAAATAAATCGAAGCTGTTAATCCAGCAAGTCCCCCGCCTATAATTGCCACATTAAAGTTCTCCATATATATTCCCTCCTTATTGTTCTACACACAAGACGGATGAAGAAAGAGGAATGTGACATCTTTTAAGATTTATTTTTCCTTCAAAAACAAAAAGATCCTTTATCAAATACTAAAGGATCTTTTTATTTACATAATATAATTACCAACAACTCGTATGAGAGGTAGTCTTTAGTGGCACTGGATTCCAACTTTGTTGTATTGTTTGCCATGATTTAACCGTTCCATCTTTACTTTTAATAAATGCTTTAAATTCTATATTTCTTTCAGCTGGCAACACAACATTTCCTCTCCAATCATTACTATGAGAATCATAATATAATTGAATTGGATACTGTTTTGTGTCCCAACTTCCTAATTCCGCACGATTCCCAGTAATATAAACAGTATCTCCTATTGTTGTAGGAACATTTTTTACTACAATCGTTTGCATAACAGGGGTTACACCTAATAAATCTTTAAATTTCCCCATTAATGAATTGTTATACATTACATCTTGATAACGAAGTAACGTAAATCCAGCAAAATTATAATTGAAAGCCATTTCTGCAACTCTTTTATACTCTTCTTCATTTCCGATACTTAAAGCATTTTCACCGTTTAATACAATTCCCTTTTCATTGGCTAATGTTGCAATATTTTGTACCAATGTTTTTGGCATTGAATATTCCGGATAACTACCTTTATCTGTCATTTCTAAACAAGTAAATGTTACATCTAGCTTTGCACTTTTGAAAGCATCAAGTAAATGGCTATAATTATTATACCCTGCAGGCTTTTCAGCTCCATGAGGTATTGTTGGGTTATTATATTGCCAATGTACGCCTGCAATTTTTGCACCAATTGGTACTTGGAAAGTTGTGTCAAATGCGTTATGTGCTAATTCACCAATTAATTTTGTATGATTTTCCAAGATGCCCTGATACCATTCTAAATAGTCTTTTCCATACATAGAAAGATATCCATTCATTAAGAATTGTTCCCCATCGCTTGGTGGTAAAATTGCTAACTCTGAAATCAGTTTCGTGCCCCATGCTTTATTCACTTCATTTAGAGAACCATATTTATTTAATACCCATAAACGAAATTTAGATTTTGCAAACTCTGTATACGCTTGAAACTTTCCACGTGAGGGATATCCTGTCCCATCGGAAGTTGTATATGAAGGATATCTTAGTTCACCAGCTGGTCCTCCAGATAAATATATTTTTGCGATTACATCTTTATATGGTTTCATAGCTGCTGCGAATGCTGTATATAGTTCACCATATTCCTTTCGAATTACATCTGAAGCAAGTGGATTTAATGTTTCTTTATTGACAGTTCCTGTTTCAGACTTAAAATAAAGGCTATCATCGGATTTTTGATTCCAAACCCATGAAGGAATTGGTACATTGCAATCATCCCCAACATTTCCACCGCACTGATGTGTGGAAATAATAGGAATCATTTTCATACCTGCATTTTTTACCGATTGAGCAAAGCGCTGTGCGTATGAAAAATCAAATTGCTGATCTCCGTTCTTTTCCATATCCCCCCACCAAAAATCAACTGTAATAGCATAAAAACCATTTTGTTTTGCCCATCGTAAATCATTTTCAAATGTCTCCCAATTTGTTACTTCCGGTATCTTTTTTAATGGAGCCATTAAATATGCTTTGTAATCTGGATTCATTCCTTTTCCATTTACAGCTGCCGAACTCGCTTGCGGAATTAATAATGATACAAATAACATCACTACAGACAAAATGACAATACAACAATATTGAAACTGATTTTTCATTGCTTCTCTCCCCTTTAATTTACAAATTTCATGTATTCGCTTTCATTATAAACCGAAAGACGCAATCGTTTGCATGTAATAATGCATAATATTAAAATAAACAAGCTAGATTAGTCTACTTGTTTATTTTAATATCCAGATGTATACTATCTACTTTCATATACAAATATCATTTCTTATTTTACTGAACTTGTTATACTACTTTTTTCATATTTTATTAAAATATCATAAAACCCTTTTACCAAGAATGATTAAATCCCTTTCAACCCCATCTAATTCTGCAACGTTAGGCAGATGCGCCCATTTTTCAAAATCAAAACAAGAAAATAATTGAAGACTAGCTTTATTATGAGCAAATATAAATGCTAGTAATGTTTTAATCTGGAGCTTTGGACAAGTATCTAACACTTTATGTAGTATATGTTTACCTATCCCCCTACCTCTATACATTTGATGAATGTATATACTTATTTCAGCTGTTCCATTATAAGCAGGTCGACCGTAAAAGGATTGGAAACTAACCCATCCGCATATCTCATCTTGAGATTCTATTACCCATAGAGGTCTAAAAGAAGGTGAATGCTCATTAAACCATTGTTCTCTACTCGTAACAGTGACAGGTTCTGTATCAGCAGTTACCATTCTACTTGAAATAGTTGAATTATATATATCTACTATACTAGATAAATCTTCAATTTGGGCATCTCTAATCTTAATATCTTCTTTCATAAACAACTCACACTCCTCAGTTAATATTCTATTTTTTCATATATTAACTGAATTCATACATATAATTCAAACATGAATTGTATAAATCTAATATTTTTTATCCTTTTATAACTTTCAAAAACATTATTAATTTACTACCTTATTTTTATATTAATAATATTTTATCCAGAATATTAGGTATGTAC
>NZ_JAEHBX010000066.1:0-25403 GCF_016483395.1 Bacillus cereus group sp. N21 | reverse complement strand
TATGATGAAAAAAAGACAACTTAACCTACAGGTGAAGTCTGCTCAAAATGAAGTTGGGTTCATACATAAGTTGTTTGAAATTGCATCATAATCTGTCATTGAATAGGCCATGTAGGTTCTATATCTCTATCAAATGGTTTTTGCACCAGAACCAGATTATTTTTTAGTAGTTAATAGGTAATAATATAGGGATATTTTGAATGTACATTTAGGTTGTTCTTTTCAAGATATTTATCATTTTAAATACGCCCTTTATTAGAATACTGCTCATACTTTTTTTGAGATCCTTTAGTAATACGTGCGTTAAGTAAAATTGCTAACAACAAAAACACTCCATATTTTCCCCCTGTAGCTCCTATGATAATCACACTACTACAAACAAGTACAATTAATAGGAGAAACGAAACTAAATAAATACGGTTATAGTTCTTTGACATCTTCTCGTATTTTATGCGTTCTTTCCTTGCATCCATCTAAATTCCTCCTTTAAATTATCCATTTCACTATAAAATAAATATCGCTCTTAAAAAGAAAACAATCTATCGTTTCAAATAATTAATTTTTTTAAGCAACTAATTTATATAACATAAAAAGAAATCCTACCAATATTAAGCTTTCCACTATGATAATCCCGACCCTCTCCTTCCTTTTAACCCCATCACATCAGATGGAATATATGTATATCCTATTATTAGTCGTAGCAAACAAAAAGGATCATCCCTTTTCGTAAAGGATCATCCTTTTCTTCGTTCATTCAACAATTTTTAGGTATTCTTGATTAATTAAAATAACAGCCGGTCCATCTACAAGAATTCCACCAACTTCAATTTTTTCATAAGACTCAATCTTAATAGAAGTAATCCCTTTTCGCTTCTTTAACTCGTTACTTAATTCTTGCGTTGGCATGTGTTTCATATCTTCACTCCTTCTTATTGTTTCATTTAATCTTATTATGTTAAATGAATTATAAAAATGGTTTCTAGTTCTAGAAATTCCATCATTTTTTATCGTTGACCATATATTTAGATGTTAGCAACTCGCGTATCTCTTTTATGAAAAGAAGATAAACAATTACTATTCACTGTCTCAGTAAATATAAAAAATTCTTAAAGATAGAGATGAGATTGATTGTTTTTTCTTCTAGAAATAATGACTTAGATATATATACCTAAAACAATGAAAGCCCTACCTCTCTTTCATCCTTACGGCTCCTTGTCCGTGCCAGTGTGAATCAGGATTACAAAAATCAAGTAACTATTTTATCGAGTCATTTAATAAAATTTCGAACATTCGTAAAAGAAATTAAAAAATAAAAATGGATTAGATTGTAGAAATAACAAAAGAGGTTAATGCTCTAAAAGTGGTTTGAAAGAGTTGAATGTCTTTGAAATGATTGATTCTTTATAATTATATTCCCAAAAAATTCAAAATCTTTTTTTGGGATGTAATACATTATCTATAATGAACCTTAACAAAAGCTTTTCATTTGATTTTCTGTGATACCTTTAATCAATCCCAGTTCACTAATCAAAAATTCATGTGCGTTATCTAACATTTTCTTTTCGCTTGCATTAAGTGCTTTTTCTTTCTGCATACGCATTAAATCACGTACAACTTCAGCACCTTCTTGTATTTTACCCGTTTTTATTTTATCTGTGTTCACTTTATACCTTTGTTTCCACGTAAGTAATCTATCTGATTCTCCATGCTGAAAAATATCTATGATGTGTGTTAATGCCGTTATATCCGTAACTGGTCGTATATTTGAACTCAATATTTTTCCCGTAGGAATCATTACTTCCATATTACTGGCCGACATTTTTATGACATAATACTGTTGTTTTTCTCCTGAGATTTCCTTTTCTTCTATGGCTTTAATTATACCTGCTCCTTGCATTGGATAAACAATGTTATCGCCAATTTGAAACAAATAATCCACCTCCATATATGGTAACCTTCTCAAGCTTAACATACATTTATTTTTTTAGCAAAATTTTTATAATATCACAATCTTATTTTTCGCGTCAACTTATTTCCTCTTGAAAAATAAGATTGAGAAATAATAATAATAATTCAATAAAAACAACTTCCCATTACTAGCAAAACAAAGTTCAATTTGCGAAAAACACTATCCTTTTTATTCTACAATTCCTTCATCAGAAACCTCTATGCATTTCGGGTTCAAAACTCTAATCCACCACCTAAATAATGCATTATATTAATCAAGGGATGTACATGGTGATTATTGTTCTTTGTCTACTTGCATTCTGAAATCTCGGTTAAAACGTAGATTCGTTTTTCCTTATACAAAACCAGTTTACTCTTGTATCTTTTCTTGTGTGGTACTCCTATTTTTTGACATGCTTTTATTCCCATCCTTGCAAGAGTTCTTATAAATACTTAACTAGTTTGTGTTACTATTATAGGAAATGAGGTCATTTAGAAATCTTATAAAACCAAAAGTACACCACTACATATAAGAGTGATGTACCGTTTTAATATAATGTGCAACAGGATAGACAAGATATTAGCTTTAAAAACCTTCATATGCTATCACTTATCTTTAATATTACAGATTAGGAAAGACTTTTTTCCTATATACTAACCTGCTTACTAACCGTTTCCCTTGCTAATAGGAAACTCATAATAACTTGTGCAGCTACACGACTTGTCATATCCCGAAAATCAAGTGTTGGGTCAATTTCTACAATGTCCATACCCTGAACAAGTGGTTCTTGACCAAGTGTCGTAATCGCATCGAGTAAAGTCGTACTATCCATACCACCTGGGCCAATTGCTGGACAACCTGGGGCAAATGCTTGATCTAATACGTCCATATCGACAGAAACATAAATAGCTGTAACTCCTTGTCTACGTAAAATCTCAATGCTTTCTGTAATGATATCTTTAATCGCTACCTCGCGAACATGTTTCATTGTATATACTGTGACACCATGTTCTTTTGCATACTCATGATACGTACGAGCATTGGAAAAATTACGAATACCAATTTGAACAAGCTGTTTTCCTGCAATCACATCATTCTCTAGTAAGCTACGAAATGGTGTTCCATTAGACGGTCCTCCGTCTTCTAAATTACGCAAATCATGATGCGCATCGAATTGAATAATGCCAACTTTCCCTTTACTACTTGCAAAACCACTTATACTAGGAAAACTAATGGAATGATCTCCTCCAAGAATAATTGGTACCATTTGTGGATTCAATTTCGTCAAACTGCCGAGCGTTTTAGCAATACGAGCATGACTTTCTTTTATGTCTGTAACATGCATGGTAATATCACCACAATCATACAAGACACTTTCTTTCATATCATGCTCTTCTGTAATCGCATATGTGCTATATGCATCTAGCATTGCGCGAATGGTTTTCGGTGCAAAACATGCACCAGAATGACTAATAGACGGCTTAGAAAGCGGTGCGCCAATTAATGCTGCACCAAAGATTTCTTCTCCCTCTTCCCAGCCTTTAATCATATCACTCCATTTCGTTACTTCACGATCAATAAACTTTGCATTTTTCTTTAAATAGTGGCCTTGCTCCACGTTTTGTCACCTCTTGTATATGCAAGATTACCATTCTTCCATACTGTATTTACATGACTCACACCATAATGATATGGTACATACGCATAATTATATGCATCCCATAAAACTAGGTCAGCCTTACGTCCAACACGAATTTTCCCAGCAACATCGCCGCGATTGATCGCATACGCTGAGTTAACTGTTACAGCATTCCAGACTTCTTCTGGTGTCATCTTCAATTTCAGCATCGCAATGCTCATAATAAGTTGAATATTTTCAGTTGGGCAACTACCTGGATTAAAATCTGTCGCTAACGCAACCGCTACACCTTCATCAATCATTTTACGCCCACGTGCAAAGCTTTCTTTATTTAAGTAGAAAGTCGTTCCTGGGAGTAACGTTGCAACTGTATTGGAATTCGCTAGCATTTCAATCCCTTTATCTGATGCTCCAACTAAATGGTCCGCTGATGCCGCACCAATTTCTGCTGCAGCTTCTGCACCGCCAAGTGGATCAATTTCATCTGCATGAATCTTCACATCAAATCCAAGTTCTTTTGTTTTTAATAAAAAGTCTTTCGATTCTTCTACAGAGAATACCCCTGTTTCACAGAAAATATCAACAAACTCAGCTAATTGTTTTTCTTTCATCTCTGGTAATAACTCTAACATCCATTGTAAAAACTCTTTTGATTTTCCTTTATACTCTTTTGGAACTGCATGTGCTCCTAAGAATGTTGAAACTAAATCAATTGGATGCTCTTTTTGCAATTGTGCCGTCGCTTCTAATTGTTTCCACTCTGTTTCATCGTCCAATCCATAGCCACTCTTTGCTTCCACTGTCGTAACACCAAATGACAACATGCGATCTAAATGAAACTTCGCCTTTTGTACGAGCTCTTCTTTCGATGCTTGTTTTGTTGCATTCACAGTTGACAGAATACCGCCGCCTTGCTCTAAAATTTCTAAATACGGCACTCCCTGTAATTTAAGAGCAATTTCATTTTCACGAGATCCACCAAATACAAGGTGCGTATGCGGATCAACAAGCCCTGGAGAAACCATTTTCCCTTCGCAATCGATGGTTTCTTTTGCTTGCAACCCTTTTGCTTCTTCCGCTGTGCCAATGAAAGTAACAATACCATTTTCAATACCCACTGCACCATTTTCGATAACAGGAAGCGTGTTCATCGCTTCCTGTCTTAACAAGCCATCTTCTTGATCCATTGTTAGCAATTGACCGATATTCGTTAGTAAAATGTCCAGCATGTTTCTTCCTCCTTATTTCATCATTGGAATGTTAACGCCTTTTTCTTTTGCTGTTTCAACAGCTAAGTCATACCCTGCGTCAACGTGGCGAACAACTCCCATTCCAGGATCAGAAGTTAATACGCGTTCAATGCGTTTTCCCGCTGCTTCTGTTCCGTCTGCAACAATAACCATTCCAGCGTGAAGTGAATACCCCATACCAACGCCACCACCGTGGTGAACAGATACCCAGCTTGCACCATTAACACTATTGATTAATGCATTTAAAATTGGCCAATCCGCTACTGCATCACTGCCATCTTTCATTGCTTCTGTTTCACGGTTCGGTGAAGCTACAGATCCACAATCTAAATGGTCACGGCCGATAACGATTGGTGCTGATAATTCACCGTTTGCAACCATTTCATTGATAATACGCCCGAATTTTGCACGCTCTCCGTAACCAAGCCAACAAATACGTGATGGAAGACCTTGGAACTCAACTTGCTGACGTGCCATACGAATCCAGTTACATAAATGCTCATTATCAGCAAATTCACGTAAAATTACTTCATCTGTTTTATAAATATCTTCTGGATCGCCAGAAAGTGCTACCCAGCGGAATGGTCCTTTTCCTTCACAGAATAATGGACGAATAAACGCTGGAACGAATCCTGGGAAATCAAATGCATTTTTTAACCCTTCATCAAAAGCAACTTGGCGAATGTTATTACCATAATCAAATGTAATTGCACCTTTTTGTTGCATTGCAAGCATTGCTTCTACATGTTTTTTCATGCTTTCTTTTGATAATTGTACGTAGCGTTCTGGATCTTCTTCACGAAGTTTTGCCGCTTCTTCTAATGAATAGCTTACTGGAACATAACCATTTAATGGATCATGTGCAGACGTTTGATCTGTCACTAAGTCTGGTTTAATATCACGTTTCACAAGCTCTGGTAAAATTTCTGCGGCATTTCCTAATAGTCCAATTGAAATTGGTTCTTTCTTCTCTTTATATTCTTTCGCAACAGCTAGTGCCTCTTCTAAAGATTCTGTGTACATATCACAATACCTTTTTTCAATACGGCGATCGATGCTGCGCTTATCTACATCAATAGCAATGACTACCCCACCGTTCATCGTAACAGCAAGAGGTTGTGCACCACCCATACCACCTAAACCAGCTGTAAGTGTTAATGTACCTTTTAATGAGCCACCAAAATGTTGGCGTGCTGCCTCTCCAAACGTTTCATATGTTCCTTGTAAAATTCCTTGTGTGCCAATATAAATCCAGCTACCAGCTGTCATTTGTCCATACATCATAAGACCCTTTTTCTCAAGTTCACGGAAGTGATCCCAATTTGCCCACTTTGGTACTAAGTTTGAATTTGCTAGAAGAACGCGTGGTGCATCTTCATGTGATTTAAAAATTGCAACTGGTTTACCAGATTGAACAAGTAATGTTTCATCACTCTCTAATGTTTTTAACGAATCAACAATTGTATGATAGCTATCCCAGTTACGAGCTGCACGACCAATGCCGCCATATACAACTAATTCTTCTGGCTTTTCAGCTACTTCAGGATCTAAATTATTCATTAACATACGGAGGGCTGCTTCTTGAATCCAGCCCTTAGTTTGTAATTCTGTTCCTCTTGGCGCGCGAATTGTTTGTTTTACGTTTTCCATTTTAATCTCTCCCTTTTCCCTTTTTATAATGCTGCATTTACATCCATTCGTTCCTTCGTAAAGCGACTTGTTTTTAACCAATGTGCAATATTTTCAATATCTGTTGAGAAAATACGGTCATTTGTAATTGACGGTACTTGCTGACGTCCTTGGTGATAAAATGCTTTCGTTACTGTACTCATCTCTTCAATACCACGATATTCCGCCGCTTGCATTGCACAAATCATTTCAATTGCAAGCACGCGTCTTACATTTTGAATGATTTGATGTGCATGACGTGAAGCAATTGTTCCCATACTTACATGATCTTCTTGGTTAGCTGATGATGGAATCGAATCAACACTTGCTGGATGAGCTAGCGTTTTATTTTCTGAAACAAGTGAAGCTGCCGCATATTGCATAATCATTGCACCAGACTGGAGTCCTGGCTCCGGGCTTAAAAATGGTGGTAAATCATTTAACTGCGGGTTCACAAGACGTTCAATACGGCGTTCAGAAATATTCGCAAGTTCTGCCATCCCGACCTTCAAAAAGTCCATTGCAAACGCAATTGGTTGTCCGTGGAAGTTCCCACCAGAAATTACTTTTTCTCCTCCATCAAAAATAAGTGGATTATCTGTTGCTGCATTCATTTCAATTTCTAATTTTTCTTTAACATAATTTAAAACTTGCCAAGAAGCACCGTGTACCTGCGGGATACAGCGAAGTGAGTATGCATCTTGTACACGAAGCTCCCCTTGCCTTGTTACAAGTTTACTATCTTGAAGTACATCGCGAATACGCTTTGCAACTTCCACTTGTTCTTTATATCCACGTGCTTTATGCACATTTTCATCAAATGCATCGATAATGCCGCGCAATCCTTCAATTGTCATTGAAGCAATTAATTCTGATTGATAAGCAATCGCTTCAGCTTCGATATAAGAAAGGATTCCTTGCGCTGTCATCGCTTGCGTACCATTGATTAACGCAAGCCCTTCTTTCGCTTCTAATTCGATTGGCTCTAGTCCTTCTTCTGTCAGAGCTACCATCGCATGAACGCGTTTCCCCTTATAGAACACTTCACCTTCTCCCAATAGAACAAGAGCAAGATGGGATAATGGAGCTAAATCACCGCTCGCGCCTAATGAACCTTGCTGCGGGACAACTGGATGAATTTTACGATTTACAAACTCTAACAGCCTATTTACAACAAGTGGACGAACACCAGATACACCTTTTAACATCGTATTAGCGCGTAAAATCAACATTCCTCGCGATACTTCTTCAGGGAATGGATCGCCAATTCCGCATGCATGTGATTGAATTAAGTTATGTTGAAGTGCCTTTACATCATCTTTCTGAATGAGTACATCACTAAACTTTCCAAACCCAGTTGTAATACCGTAAACAACTTTTCCATCCTCTACGATTTTTTCTACAACTTCACGGCACTCAGCCACTTTTTTCATGCTGTTTGGGCAAGCTGTTACCCCTTCCCCTTCAAACAACAAACGTTTCATTTCTTCTACTGTCAATGAATGTCCTGTTAACGTAATCATCCTTTTTCCTCCTTAAAAGAGCAAAAGGGGGCCTTACCTTTTTAAGACAGACTTCTGTCCCAAAAAGCAAGGCCCCCTTCTAACTAATAGACTATGGGCAAATCATATGTGATTAATTCCTAAACCAATCGCCTCATGCTCAGATCCTTTTACAGGCGCACCTATCGTTCCATAAAGTGCAACAGCAAGCCATTCGCCTTCTTTTTTCCCGTCGTATGGTGTACCGCGCACAATTGCAAACCGAAGACCTACCGTACGAAGAACGTCTGCTAACTGAATTTGACCTCTCGTCACTCCGTACAATGCTTCCATGATTGCATGATAAAGTGCATGCGTTTCTCTGTAAACGTCTGTTTCAATAACTTGATTGCTTTTAGCCGCTGTTTCCATTGCTGCGACAACCTTTTGCGAATTCATAGAACCAACTTTCCCAGTACAATATTTCCAACCTTTTGGAATGGATAATACAGGGCTTTCATTCTCGTCCGCAAGCGCCAACAACATGGCCATACGACCAATTCGATGTGTTCCTTGAAGAAGCATGTGACTCTCTCATTTCTTGTGAATTGTTTGAATATTACTTAATTTAAGAATATATGAAAACGGTTTAATCGTCAATAGTTTAAACGATTATTTGAATAATTTTTTTCAATACTCTGTTACCATTGTGTACACACTTTATTTACAGAAAATCCCAAAGCGTGCTATAGTCTCACTAACAGCTGTAAGGGGGACCCAAAATTGGTTAAGAGAAAAGATATTCACTTTCGAATTGACGAAAGATTACTAGAAAGATTTGAAGCAACACTTCATTATGAAGGCCTAAATAAAACAGATGTTTTAACACATGCTATTCAGCAATTTTGCATAAAGGTGGAATCAGAAAAAATGAATGACGTAAAAAGACAATACGCTGTAAGTAATCATCTTCAAACACGGATTGATACCCATAAAAAATATGAAGAAAAACGAGTAGACTTAGATGCAGTTGTAATTGAGCATTTACAATTACAAGGAACAGAAAAGATATTAGAGGTTGGATGCGCTAACGGGAAATTCCTTGCACTGCTACAAAAAAACGGTCATAAGGGACATCTCACTGGTCTGGATCAATCTACAACTATGCTGCGAGAAGCTGCTATGAATGCAGCACAGCAACATGTAAATATTGAATGGAAACTTGGAGACGCTACCAAACTTCCTTTCCCAGCTGATTCTTATGATTGGATCATCGCAAGACATATGCTGTATCACATGACGGATGTTGAAAAAACAATTCAAAGATTCCATAAAGTAATTTTTCCTGAAGGCAGGTTCCTAGCCACGAGAAATTCCAAAATCTCATTACCCCGTATGGATGAGATGTGTAACAAAATGTTAGTCGCATTCGATTTACCCGAAAAATCACCATCAGCTTCTCCATTTTGTTTAGAAAACGGAAAACAATTATTACAATCTGTTTTTCAAACTGTGGAGGAAACAGTTATTCATAATGCACTTCTATTTCATCATGCTACACCTATCGTTAACTATATCTCTAGTATGTTTCCATCTTTAAACATACCTGATGACATTCATCTTCATTCAGAAATGAAAGAATGGCTGACCATTGAAATAGAAAATGAATTATCTCTTCATGGCGGAGTATGGCGTGATCCAAAAACACTTGCTATTTATCGGTGTACAAAATAAGTTTGAATCTACTTTGTAACAAATTCTTCAAATTTATCTTAGGTTGATGTTGATATGGCGATACCCTAAGAAGAAAATTACATATTATAAATATAACAATAGATAAAAATACAAGAGGTGAAACTGTTGGCTATAAAACAAAAGAAAATTAAGCTGGTAATTGGTGCAGGGGAATATAATAATAATCCTGGCTGGTTACATACGAATGAGGAAGAATTGAATTTATTAAAAAGGGAAGATTGGATAAAAAGGTTTGATCCTAATTCTTTAGCGGTAATTTTAGCGGAGCATGTATGGGAACATTTATCATATGAAGAAGGCATAGAAGCGGCGAAAGTATGTTATGAATTTTTAAAGCATGGTGGTTATATTCGATGCGCCGTTCCTGATGCATTTTTCCCAGATGAAGAATACCAAGAGGGTGTACAAGTTGGGGGACCTGGACCTAAAGACCATCCCGCAGCTAGTCATAAAATAGTTCATAATTATGAAACTTTAAGGAAAATGTTTGAAACTGTTGGATTCGAAGTGAAATTACTTGAATATTGTGATGAAGAGGGGAATTTTCATTACAATGAGTGGGATGGAGCCGATGGGGTTATTTTTCGTTCAAAAAAATATGATCCACGAAATCAAGGGGATAAACTTGTTTTTCCATCGTTAATTATAGATGCAATAAAGTCTTAGTTATTAAGCTAAACAGGTGCTTTTCTTGAAGAAAAGCTTTAAAGTCGATCTCCAATAGGAGATTGACTTTTTTAGTATCATAATGGCCTCCATCTCCTCACATGAATTTACTAGAATAACATTAGAAGCGTTGAATTAATATGACCTTTCACTCTATATTAAAGCCCTTGTTTAAGAGCAATTTCTTCATATGCTTTTCTCCTTCACCCATTTCATAAAATATCTCTCTGTTTCCTCTACTGTCGCTTCATCAGTATTCACATATGTAACCGGAAATTGTTTATACCATTGTTTTTCTATTTCTGCTAATTCTAGCTGTTTTTCAAACGTACTGCGTCTTCTCGTATTATCATTCTTCTTTCTCTCTTGCAATATCTTTTTAGAAACATCCAAATAAAAAATCGCATCTGAACGGCATCTTCTTAATTTATACAATTCATCTTTTAGTTCGTTTTCGATATCCCAATCCATCCCTATCAATTTCGGAAAATATATTGTATAAAATTCAATATCTTCTGAACCACGATCAAATATCACAATACGCCCTCGCGCATTCTGAATTTCTTTTATTTTCGCTTCAATAAACATTCTTTGATTTGTAATAAATCCCTCTTTTGTGTAAATATCCAAATTTAAATTTTTTCTTTTTTCTACAATTCCATAAGGGTTTTCATACAATATTGGGAATCCATGCTTTTCTAATCTTCTTGCTAACGTTGTTTTTCCGCTTGCCATTGGTCCTTGAAGTGAAATTATATACGTCATTTCTTTTACCCTTTCCCAATAAAATAAACCTCTTTTTTACAATAAACGGAATTTTATAAACTATCAACAAAATACTCCCTACCTTGTTTCCTATTTCTATCTAGCTTATAATAAAAAACAGAGATGATTATGGACGCCTTTTATGTAAGCTTGGAAATCCAAGCTTACATTATTTTTTGCTTTCCCTTTTATTAGAAACAGGGTATACTAGATTGGAACATACGTTCTGAATAATTACATATAGTAAGGAGATAGAACAAATGGTATACGATACAAAAGTAATTTCTTGGAACGAATCTTTAAAACAACTACAACGTCGCTACACAAATCAAGCAGTAGATCGAAAACAATTTGAAGATGTTGAACTCATGGAGTTTTTCCGCGATAACGACTACATTTCTCTTCCTACACATATTAGCGGCCTATCAACAAAACGTTTTACTTCTTACTCTATTTTCACAACTGAAGATAAAGATCGTAAAGTCGGCACACTTATTATTGAATATTTAGAAGATGATAATGACCTATTACGTGTTGAACAACTATACTTCGTTTAATTCAGAACGCTTGGTCAAAATGGCCAAGCGTTCTTGCTTTCTATCAATTTCACCGATTATAATACTAGTAAAGGAAAACTGCTATCGTAAAGGGGGTATACACTTGCTCGAAGGATGGTTTAGTTGGTTTATTGTTACTTGGACTGTTATTTTACTAGGCCTTATGTCTATTGGTGGATATTTCATGTTCCGAAAATTCTTGAAACGTCTACCGAAAGAAGACGGCATGTCTATTTTAGATTGGGAACAACACTATATCGATCACACACGGCATTTATGGGATGATGAGCAAAAACAATTATTAGAAGAACTTGTAAGTCCGGTCCCTGAACTTTTCCGCGATGTCGCAAGATCTAAAATTGCTGGTAAAATCGGAGAGCTAGCGTTAAAAGAAAAAGCCACAAAAATAACTGAAGATTTAATTATTAAAGGATATATTGTAGCAACTCCAAAACGAGATCATAAGTTTTTAATTAAAAAATTACAAGAAAAGCAAATTGACTATTCCCGTTATCAATCACTGCTGGCTAATTGACCTACCCCTACCTTCACTTCGTTTAGAGGAGGGGATCTTCTCGGTTAACATAATAAAAAACCTCAAGGAATCTTGAGGTTTTTTACGTTAATTTCATATCTTTCTCATTATAAAAT
The DNA here is from genome assembly GCF_016483395.1 of Bacillus cereus group sp. N21. Taxonomy (NCBI): domain Bacteria; kingdom Bacillati; phylum Bacillota; class Bacilli; order Caryophanales; family Bacillaceae; genus Bacillus; species Bacillus cereus group sp. N21. The sequence continues at coordinate 13,023 of NZ_JAEHBX010000066.1, read as the reverse complement.
CCATCTTCTTTTTCCATTTCCTTTTGCAATTTCGTGAATGAGCGATACATTGCGATTCTCCAAGATACAATCATTGCAAAAGCAAGTAAGAAGAACATACCACTTAGTTGCCCTAAATCAAGCGATTGACTTAAATATGTTTTAAAGACAATACGTACCACGAGCAAACCAATTAAAATAAATACGAAAGCTTTGGAGCGTTTTAAATAAATTTCTTGTCCACGCACTTCAAATTTAGATGTTTTAATAAGAAAAATTGAAAAAAACAAACCTACACCGATCGCTTCTAACATTTCTGCTGGCGTTAGGCGAAATTCCGGAAAAATGTACATCAATGCTCCCGTACTCATAAAAAATGGTGGGAGAATGATTTTTTTCAATGTTGCAGGTTTCTTCGCTGCTTTTAAACGAATGAACATCGCACCAACAGCCATACAAACGGCAACAATACTCGACAAAAGAACTATATTCATACTTTCTCATCCTTTTTTGTGGCAATATGAAAATCTAGTTTCATTATATGCTTTTCTGTTAGTATTTCCAACATTTTCACAGGATAATACTAAAAACCGGTGAAACCACCAAATAAACTTGAGAAATACGCTATAATTTTTGTCATCCAATTAAAGTATAAGAATATACCCATAACAATCATGATATATCCGCCTACTTTCACAAACGTCCCACTATGTCGTTTAATCCAAGACATTTTCGTAATAAAAAATGAAAGTATAAAAAATGGTATTGCAAACCCAAGTATGTAAGCAATCATATATAGCATTGCTGATTCTGGATTCGTAGTAGCCAGTCCAATTACAGCTACTAAAATGGGTCCTGTACAAGGTGTCCAGCCAGCAGCAAATGCCAAGCCAATTAAAATAGATCCAATATAACCACTAGGACGACTTTTAAATGTAAATTTTCGATCTTGCATTAAAAACTTCGGTTTAAATACCCCCACAATTACAAGTCCAAATACAATGATGAATAGTGCCCCTAACTGTCTGATTAAATCTTTATAATCTTGGAAAAATGATCCGATAAAACTCGTACCAAAACCAATTGCGATAAAGACAATTGAAAATCCAAGTAAGAAAAACGCCGTATGTATCATACTTCTTTTACGAAGCATCGCATTTTCTTCTTTTAATTCAGAAACTGACATTCCCGTTATGTAAGATAAAAATGCTGGATAAAGCGGTAAGCAACAAGGGGAAATAAATGATAAGAATCCCGCACCAAACGCTAAAAAAATATTAATATCTTGCATCGTTTCACTCCTCTCTTCTACAATATTGTAGCAAAAATGAAAGAAAATACTATGTACAATTCATGAATTCACTATTTACAACATTTTAATAAGAAAAAATAGCTGCACACTGCTATATAAATACAAATTAAAAAACCGAAATAAAATCCTTCTTTTTAGGTGGGAGAGAGCATCCCGCCATGCATAGAAGCGGTCCGATCCTTTTCCTGCCCCATGCCAAGTGAAAACAAAAAGAGAAAACAAGTAGCAGTCACCTTTTGTTATCCATAACCATGGCTTATATGTCGAAAAATCAAAATGGATTTATATATTCTTTCTGAAGCGGTTTCATTTTCCTTCTATTATAAATATATTCTGTCATTCATTAACATATCAAAGCTTTTTCTAAACAACAAATCATTTGTATACTTTCCCCCTATACGCTAGGTATTTCCTGTGAAAAATATTTTTTTCAAATGATAACTTTATACAACTCGTTCCCTATCTTACAATACTTCTATAATTATAAATTTCAAGATTATGCATAAATATCATACTTTTATTATTACGCTATAAAATGTCACACTTTTCTTTCATTTGACCCTTCATTTTTAATTTTGTATACTTCCATCTAGTTATATATGTCCGTTTTGGAACAACTTAATATATAGGATGGGAGGAATTTTCATGCTTCGTTATTCTCTTTTAGTTTTATTAGGAGCATGTAGCTATGGAATTTTAGCTATCTTTGTTAAACTTGCATACGTAGAAGGTTTTTCACTTGGAGAAGTAATTGGTAGTCAATATTTGTTCGGTTGGTTTATTTTACTTGGAATTACTCTTCTTTTTTCTAGACACCGCGTTCCACATAAACAAATGCTTATTTTATTTGTCGCTGGAACATCAGCTAGTTTTACCGGTATCTTTTATTATGCTTCACTGAAAACTGTACCGGCATCTATTGCCATTATACTATTATTCCAATTCGTGTGGGTTGGCATTATCATTGAAGCTGTAGCAACAAAAACATTACCGTCAAGAGAAAAAGTCATTTCTGTTCTCTTTTTACTTGCGGGTACATTCTTATCGAGCGGATTATTAGAAAAATCAGCAGGTGACTTCGATACAACTGGAATCATATTAGGTTTACTATCTGCTGTTACATTTGCAACCTACATTTTTGTAAGTGGTAAAGTCGCTGTCGAAGTGCCCTCATTACCAAGAGGCGTCCTCTTAATGGCTGGTGCTTTAACTTTAGTAATGGTAGTATTCCCACCAACATTTATTTTTAATGGGGCTATTTCACAAGGACTTTGGAAATACGGTTTAGGATTAGGAACATTCAGTATTGTTATTCCATCAATCGCCTTTACAATCGGAATTCCAAAAATCGGTTCCGGCTTAGCCACTATTCTTGGTGCAGCCGAATTACCTGTTACAACAATTATGTCTGTATTCGTTTTAAAAGAAGCGGTACTCTCTTCTCAATGGCTTGGTGTATCACTTATCTTGGTTGGTATTGCAATTCCACAAATTGCATATGCAATGCGCGGACGATATCGAAAACATCATACACATAAGAAAGTTGCTGCATAAGCGAAAAGAGGCTTCTCATTTGAGAAACCTCTTTTTTAGTATATCTTGTATTTATGAATTCCTTGTAAATAATAACATGTGAAAAATTTCAAAATTAATTTAAGGGATATTTTTCTCTTACAGATTCATTAAAAACACTAAACTCCTATATAATTACTAATGAATAGATTTTTTATTTTTATATACTTAAAATATAAATTGAAGTTTATCCTGAGAAAGAAGGCAAAATAGATGAAACCCATCACAAATCAATTAACAGAGAAGCTAATCTCCATCCGCCGTCATTTACATCAATATCCAGAACTATCTTATGAAGAAACAGAAACAACAAAAGCGATACAGAACTGGTTAAACGAAGCTAACATCACAATTATTAGTTCTAATTTAAAAACTGGCGTAATCGCAGAAGTTTCCGGTGATAAGAATGGACCAATTATTGTGCTCCGTGCTGATATTGATGCTCTTCCTATACATGAAGAAACTAATTTATCTTATGCTTCTAAAAATCCTGGTAAAATGCATGCATGTGGACATGATTTTCACACAGCATCTATTCTCGGCGCTGCCTACTTATTAAAAGAAAATGAATCTTCACTTAACGGAACTGTTAGATTCATATTCCAAGCTGCTGAAGAAAGCGGAGACGGAGCATGCAAAGTAATAGAAGCTGGTCATTTAGAAAACGTACAAGCCATTTTTGGTATGCACAATAAGCCCGATTTACCAGTTGGTACAATTGGTATAAAAGATGGACCACTTATGGCCGGCGTTGATCGTTTTGAGATTGAAATACACGGAGTTGGAACACATGCAGCTGTACCTGATGCTGGTGTTGATCCAATTGTTGCCTCTTCTCAAATTGTTATGGCACTACAAACAATTGTAAGCCGAAATGTAAGCTCTTTTCATAACGCTGTCGTGAGTGTAACAAACATTCATTCAGGAAATACATGGAACGTTATCCCTGAAAAAGCAACTTTAGAAGGAACCGTTCGTACATTCCAACCTGAAACACGCCAAAGAATACCAGAACTGATGGAACGTATTATTAAAGGGGTTTCTGATGCACTAGGTGTTGAAACGAAATTGCATTGGTATCCAGGTCCTCCTGCCGTTCATAACGATATAAAACTTACAGAATTCTCTACCCATATTGCTCAAGTAATGGGCCTCCAAATTATTTCACCAAAACCTTCTATGACAGGAGAAGATTTTTCATTTTATCAACAAAACATACCTGGTTCATTCATCTTTATGGGAACAGCTGGGACACAAGAATGGCATCACCCTGCTTTTACATTAGATGAAGGAGCATTACCTATAAGCGCACAATATTTTGCTTTATTAGCTCAAGAAGCTATTAACAAATTACGATAAAAAAGCCGTTAAGATCATTCTTCTTAACGGCTTTTCCATCTATTATTATGTTAAATCGCGCTTTGAAAATACAGTATAGGAAATACCTAGGAAAACAAGTAAATAAATCATCAGAATACAAGAGGCAAATGGGAATGTTATCCCTGAAACTAAGCTTCCATGTTGTAATATTCCATATAAATCTGTATTTGCCGGTAACAAAAATTTCATCCATTCATATCTAGATGCTGGCATTAAAATGATTCCACCAGATAATGCCACAAATAAAGAAATACCTATTGCACCCCCACTTGATCTTGTTAGAACAGAAATCATAAAAGCAAGCGCTGCATACACAAGAGTTGGTAGCCATTCTAATAGATAATACTGGCTCACATCACCAAAGATATTCCGCTCAATAATACTACCATTTTGTACAATAAATTCCGTCCATGCTGGCTGTTGAAACTTATAAATAACAAACCCACATAACAGTGAGAAAAGCATATTAAATATAAATAGTAATCCAGAAAAAATAACAATCGCAACATATTTCGCTGTTAAAATTTTAAATCGATTCGCCGGGCGAATCATTAAGAATTTATAAGTTCCCCAGTTGTACTCATTTGCAAAAATTGTACTAGCATATACAAGAATAAATGGTAATAAAATCGGAAAAATAATTAATCCGGTATCTCTCATAAAAGTTAGAGGTGAAGCATCTGCAGGTGGTGTATTCGTATCTAAGTGCTTCATTTTAAGCTGATACTCTTTAACGAGCTCATCTCCTGATTTTTGATTTATAATATCCTGTTTTGTACTTCCAAGTTTCTTTTCAATTTCTGCCGTTCGCTCCGTATACTCTGTTTTCCAATCTCCTGATAAAGACGGAAAGTATTTAACAGAAACCCATCCTAAACCAATAACTAAAATTGCAATAACAACAAACGGTATCATTGTTCGCTTTCGCTTAAAGATTTTATACAGTTCGTTATAAACTAAATTAAACAATATCCTTGCCTCCTGTTAATTCTAAAAACTTCTCTTCTAATGTTTTTCTTTCTTCATAAACACGATAAATACGAATACTTTTTTCTGTTAATGTACGAATCACATTTGGAATTTCTTCATTTTCCACAGTAAGAATTAATTCATTATCTTGAATTACGGCATCATACGTTAAAAGATCCGCTGCCCGCTTCACATCATCAACACGTATATGAATCGTCTCCATTTCCAAACTTCCATCTCGTTGAATACTTTGCGTCGTTACATATTCTCCATGTTGAATGATAATGACGCGATCACACATTAATTCAACTTCAGATAATAAATGACTCGATACAAGAACTGCCTTTCCTTGTTCATGTGCAATTTTCTTTATGTACATACGCATCTCATGGATACCATTTGGATCTAACCCGTTTGTTGGTTCATCTAAAATAAGTACATCCGGGTTATGTATAAGTGCTTGTGCAATTCCTAAGCGTTGCCTCATACCAAGTGAATATGCTTTTACTTTTCGGTCAATAACCTGTCCCATACCTAGTAATTGGACAACTTCATCAATGCGATCTTCTGTAACGTTACTATTCATACGCCTAAAATATGTCAAATTTTCATAACCACTTAAAAAAGGATAGAATTCTGGATTTTCGATTACAGCACCAATTTTTGCAGCTGTACTTTCAAATTGCTGTTTTACAGATTGACCATCTATCCAGACTTCACCTTCCGTCATGCGAATCATACCAACCATCATTCGCATTAATGTTGTTTTCCCGGCACCGTTTGGCCCTAATAAACCAACAACTTCGCCTTTCTTTACTTCAAAACTTATATTTTCTACTAATGTCTTTGAGCCGATTCGCTTTGTTAGTTGTTCTACTCTCACTATAGATTGCTTATTTACCATTTTATACAACCTTTCTCTCTAACACTTTTTTCAGTTCTTTACACTGTATCATGATTATTTTCTGCTGTAAAACGAACAAAAAGACATGATGCCTCATGCCTTTTCCTCGACTTTATTTAATTGTTCATATTTAAATTCTTGAATAAATTTATAACATTGCCATATTGATAATAAGATGATTATAACGATCAACACTGTCGTTACTGATACTGCGTATAACGTAATCGGTGCGCTATTTATTCCATGAACTCCTATTAACTTTATAAAAATCACTGTAAATAATTTCAAAAACAGCATCCCATGAATAAAACCAAAAAGAATCGCTCCACCGTAAATCAAAAACTGCTCCTGACATAACAAACAAAATATTTTTCTTTTTTTCATACCGGCAGTTTCATACAACAGTAATTCTTGTTTCCTATTTTTTAAAAATCTTTTTGTCATTTGGTATGTAACAGCAGTGCATACAAAAAACAACAGTACTTCCCCATAATATAGTGTAGCTAACAAAAACGGTATATGCTGTATTTTTTCTATTACCGCTTCATTAGATCGGATAGATATAATGAAAAAATATAGCATTGTACTCATTGCAATCCATATAAATTGCTTTAATCGTTGGGCAGCATAGTTTTGTATATTTTTCTTTGCTAACCGAAATAAAGACATAATTGATTCCCCTACCTTACTTCTTAACGTCCAGTATTCCATACTACTAGTGTATAAAAATATGACTTTTTTAACATCGAACTACAATCGGAGTCTCTACTAGGTCTTAAGTCGCAGAAAAATGACTTTATGTCTAAGGTTACACTGAAACAGGAAGATTCCCATAAAAATCTAATATATTAATATTGGGGGATTAAATGAAAAAAACACTACTTCTCAGCATCATTTTATTGATTCCTTCTCTTAGTAGTTGCGGCGTCCAACAAAATGTAAACACGTACACAACTGTAAAACCATATAATTTATCAGAAAAAGAAATTGCGCTTTTGCAATTATTACCCTTACAACAAGGACATGTCTCTTTTTATGAAGTTACCATTCCTCATAAACAAGCTGAAATATTTACAAATATTGAATATTACCAGAATGGAGAAAAGGTAAACGATATGGGTGGGTTTTCTTCTTTCGACTTTAAAGACAAAAAAATAAGATTAGCCGTTGGTCAACAAATGTTTCAACATACGAACAACGAGACTTGGCAATGGTTCATGGGTATTGACGATAGTTCAATGACTGTTTCTGAAAATAGCTTACCTAATATTAATGGGTCTGCATTTGAAGAAATTAGCAGCTCTAAAAAAATAAAATATAATAAAAGAACAGTTCTTGCTGCTTGGATAAAAACAAATAAAAATCATATATCTTCACTCTCTATAGAAGATGAAAGCTCACGCCAACGATTAATTCAAGAAAATGAACATGTCTACTTATTCATTATTGAAATAAAAAGAGGAGATGCATCACAATAGCATCTCCTCTTTTATCACATTTCTGTCACCTTACTTATCATTTTCAACTTCAATTCGTTTTTTTTCTCTCGCAATTTTTAAAAACTCTAACAGCTCAGGATTACTATTTGTTTTCCGATATGCTACTGACATTTCAGCTACAAATTTAGAATCAAATATTGCCTTGTACACCACTTCTGTTTTATATAACTTATTTGCCGATACCGGAATAACGGTTATACCAATTCCTGCAGCTACAAGCCCCATAACGGTTTGATACTCTGTTGCCTCTTGCACAATGTGTGGACTAAATCCAGCATTCCTGCATAACGATAAAATTGTATCGTATAACGCAGGCCAAACGGGTCTTGTTATAAATACAAATGGTTCATCTTGCAAATCTTCAATATGAATTTCTTCTTTCTCTGCTAATGGATGCGCTTTTGGTAAACATAGTGTACACGAAAGCTTTTGAATTGGTTCTAATTCTAGCAATTGTGTATTAATTGGTGGACGTAAAAATCCAACATCAATACGATTATCATGAAGCGCATGAACTTGATCCGGTGTCGATAATTCATGCAGTGCAACAGATACTCTTGGAAACTTCTTTCGATACTCCCTAACAATAGACGGTAAAATATCATATATCGCTGCCCCTACAAATCCAATTGAAAGTGATCCAACTTCTCCCCTTTGTGCACTTTGCGCGACTTCTACTGCCTTCTCAATTTGATCAAATGCTTTTTTCACTTCTTTTAAAAACATCTCTCCTGCTTCTGTCATCTCAACTTTCCGCTTCGTTCTTGAAAATAATGTAACTCCCATCTCTTTCTCTAATTGCTGAATTTGTTGACTTAGCGGTGGCTGTGTCATTTGTAAGCGAGCAGCTGCTCGTCCAAAATGTAGCTCTTCTGCTACAACAACAAAATATTGCAAATGCCGTAATTCCATTTGAGATCCCCTTTTCGATTAATATGTATAATAAATTAATAACATATAATTTATATATTAGACAAATATTTTGAAAGGACGTATAGTAGAAATTGTTAATTCTTTTTACAATTTTTATGAAAAAAATCGAAAGAGGTGTTACTGTATGATATGGTGGAAATTAAGCGGACAAATCTTACTATTATTTTGTTTCGCTTGGACAGGTGAATGGATCGCAAAGCAGGCACACCTCCTAATTCCAGGAAGTATTATCGGAATTTTTTTATTATTAATGTCATTAAAATTTAACTTGGTGAAAAAAGAGTGGATTCAAGACGGAGCGGATTTTTTATTAAAAGAACTTATTTTATTTTTTATTCCTTCTGCCGTCGCTGTTATCCGCTACAAAGATACATTATCACAATATGGTATCGATCTCATTTTGATTATCATGATTAGTACCCTTTGTGTAACACTCGTCACTGGAATCTTAGCAGAACTGCTATTAAAGCGGAAAGGATCAGCACAATGATCGGCTTTTTTTGTTTACTATTAACACTATTAACATATTGGATTTCTAAGAAACTATATCAGCGCTGGAATTGGAGTATACTTTCACCGCTTCTCGTTTGTCCAATTGTTTTAATCGTGTTATTACTTGGACTAGATACATCTTATGAAACATACGATTCTGGTGGCCATTGGTTAACTGAACTATTAAAACCAGCAACCGTAGCTTTTGCATGGCCCATCTATAAATACTTTGATTTATTAAAAAAACATGCGAGTGCAATTTTAATTAACGTCATTGTCGGTTCATTATTATCTGTTATTACTTCAGCTCTTCTAGCAGATGCTTTTCACATTGATTCATCACTAGAACATAGCTTAGCACCGCACATTGTCACAACACCAATTGCCATGGCAATCTCAGAAATGATTGGCGGTATGTCACAATTAACAGCCGTATTCGTTGTACTTACAGCACTAACTGGAGCACTCTTAGGCCCTTCTCTTATTCGCATATGCCGTATTAAAACCGCCATCGCGAAAGGTATTATGCTAGGTACTAGTGCAAACGGTACCGGTACTTCAAAAGCATTCGAAATCGGACCAGTGGAAGGTACAATTGCAAGTTTATCCATGCTTCTAACAGCTGGCGCAAGTTTAGTCATTGTACCACTTTTCTTATCCTGGTTACATTAAACAACACTATACTCTTATTTTATTTATCCCGATCAATCGGGCTTTGAATAAAAATAAATCATTACAAGAAAAAGAATAGGAACTGTAGTATAACGCTACAATTTCTATCCTTTTCTTAATTCCCTTCTCTCCTACACAAACATAACTATGACTGTGTAATTTTATTTGAAACAAGTAATTTTTCAATACATATAGGCAACATATCTAATAGCGTTTCAAATGCGTAATTTATGTCCAGACGTTCTGTCCATTGATGTGCATCTTTTCCTACTGGTCCCATATTTAATACTGGAACATCAAACTCTTCTAACTCCTGGAGCGGAATTGAATAGCCTTTATCCCATAATGGCATATTTTCTACAAGTGAGCTCATTGAATCAACTGGATACTGTAAGCCTACATAGCTTAAATCTGAAATTCCTCCAAAATAATTTTGATTTTCAAATGTAATTCCATGATTGTAGTGAGCATATCTTTCCATTTCCCTAACTACTTCTTTAATTAAAGGATTGTGACGTGAACTCACAGCTGGATAGTACGGTGGGGCAAAGAAAAGCACAATCATTGGTGCCTTTTCTTTACATAAAATAGCTAATTTATCAACTAAATCAATTGTTACCGCACGATCATCTTTATCTTCTCTATTTTTTATAACAGTAGATTGAATATCAGCTATTTTTTCTTGCCCATGTTGTTCAATTGCATAAGCGATAAGCTCTTCATACGTTAATACATTTACTTTAAGATTAGGCGGTATGAACGGATTATACTTAGAAAAACGATATGCTTGCTTCTCATACGAGTCTTCGATTTTTTCTGCTACTTTCGTTACTTTTTGATGTAACAACGAAATTACATCTGTCATCGTTTTTTCTAGTAAAAATAAATTAAACAATGTGACTGCACGATGAGGAATTTGTACAGAATAATCCTCCTTTAAGTCTCTTTGAAACAAATTAGTTGGTGGAGGGCTCGCTTCGCCTTCTACAATATCACAAAGTTCCGTATTCAATTCTAATTCAGCTGTTAATAATGAAGCCATATAATTAGCATTTAATCCCGCAAAAGGTTCGCCTACATGTGTTTCCTTTCCATAACAAAGGAAACCAGGTAACACCTTACCAATAGAACCCGTGTAAATATACTTATTTTGATCACCAGGATGACGCGTAAACATAGGCTCTGAATTTAAAACCGTTTTATATTCTAGGTTATGTTCTTTTGCTAAATCTAATAATCTTGGAACAGCAGCTCTCATTCCTACAGAGTTCACTTCTTCATCTGGAACAGCTAATAAAAGGACATTTCCGTCAAACTTCCCTTCACAAGCTTGCTCAACCATTGCCATTTGCAAAGCTAGACCACATTTCATATCCATTGTTCCTCTACCAAATAGCCAATCCCCTTTTTCTATATCTTCACGTACATGATTCGGTAGCTCATCTTTATGAGAATAAAACATAGATGTTAATTTTTTAGGGCTAAATGCATCCGCTTTCCAACCCCCATAATCTTGCACATCTACAACATCAAAGTGACTAACAAGAATTACTGTATTTTTTGTATTATTATTTTTCTTTACTAGAGCAGTAACAAAATATCGTCCATCCCCCGTCGGATTTTTTTGCACATGATTGGAATTTTGTTTGAAATAATCTAGATCCGTTAGTTGGCCAACAACAAAATCTGGCAATATAATCTCAGCTTCCGAGCCAGTAATACTAGGAATTTCAACAAGATCGCTTAATAATTGAACCAATTGTTCTTTTGATTGCCATTTTGACATATAAATCCCCCTATTTTTCCACATAATGAAATTCATTTCCACTATATGAATAAAAAAATGACGACAGACTATCAAAATTATTATTCCGATGTTCTGCCGATTTTTATTGATATTTCATTAGCCGCTTGTTTTACCTTACTAATAAGAAAAGATAGTCGATCATCGTTAATGCGATGATTAATTAATCCAATACTTAGTGCTCCTACTACTTTATGATTAAATCCTATAATAGATGCAGCTACTGAAGCTGTTCCTTCTGTTTTCTCACCATAACTCACAGCATATCCTTCATTTCTTATCATTGCGAGTTGATCAAAAAGCATTTGCTTTTGTTCTGGTAAAGAAGAAAGTAACTGTTCTACGATGTATTCCATTTCATTTGTTTTCATATTGGCAAGCATCGTTTTATTTGCGGCGCCAATCGAAAGAGGAATCTGTTCCCCTAAGTTATCGATAACTCGAATTTTTAAAGGGCTATCCATTCTTTCAATAATAATAGAATGTGTTCCATTTGGAATGTTCAAGTAAACACTTTCTTCAACTTCAAAGGCCAAACGCTTCATCACTTCTCTTGCAACAGATCTGTAGTCTACCTTCTCTAATTGACGTAACCCTATTTCCATCCACATTGGTCCAGTTGTATACTGTTTTGTTTCTGAAACTTGCGTAACTAATCCATGCTCCATTAGAGAGTTAAGTAACCTATGTACTGTACTAACTGGGAGATGTGTTCTATCAGCTATATCAGAAATAGCCCAATATTCTTTGTCATTTATAGAATTCAATAACTTAATAATACTTATTGCTCGATCAATGGATTGTACCATAACTCGCCTCAACTTTACTTGTAATATGTTAGTAGCCTTAATTAACTATCAATTTAACAAAAATTCAAACTGAAATCAATTTAATTATCGAATTTTCTAAAAATAAAAACAACAACTTCTCGGATACAACACTCTTCTAATGTTTCTCCTTCTTCTTGTCCACCACTTGGTACTGACCACCTTTTCGGTTCCTCTTTCTTCCCCTGTAATACCATCAAAATTTCATTTTTTTCATTCACACATATAGCTGCTGTTCCAATCCATCTTTTCATGTGTCTCTCCTCCCATACCTAATATTCTTTCTTACCCTGTTCTTCTCCTTGAAAATAGAGGAAAATGCTGAATTTGTAACGAAAGATTATATCAACTTCAAAGACAACTCATTCCTAGAAATTCAAGCGGAAGGATGAGAGTATGATTTCTAAATATGTTGTGGAGTGTGTTTTTTGTGAAGAAAACCGAAAATCTCGGCAAGCAACTGTCACCGTGTCTGCCACTTCTCATACACTTGCCATTCAAAAAGTAAGAGATGAATGCAAACGCCGCTTTGGAAAAACACTGCTATTACAAACCGAAATTACAGAAGAATTATTTTTACACAAAAAAGAAAGCTGACCATACATGATATGATCCCCTTATAGTAGACAGTAAAAAGAAAGCACATTAATCTGTTTACTATGGAGGGGATTTTTTCTATG
>NZ_JAEHBX010000065.1:0-25627 GCF_016483395.1 Bacillus cereus group sp. N21 | reverse complement strand
TGCCCAAAATCAAAAAGATTTCATTGATAAATTGTTTGGTATCGCATCATAATCTGTAATTTAGTAGGAAATTCAGGCCCTACTTTTTTTATAATTTACTTTTGCACCAGAACCCATTCTCTTCTAATTGAGGTCCATATTGATGAACCCAGCGCATAATTGTTGTGTGAGCGATTGATAATCCTCGTTCTTCCATCATTTCCACCAGATTACGAAAGCTCAAATTGTACCGCAGGTACCATCTTACTGTTAATAAGATCAGTTCAGGCTGATAATGCTTCCATTTAAACAAATTTTTCTTTTCCATACTGATCACACACCTTTTCTAGAGTAATAATATCAGTATGTCCAAGTTTAAGAGATTCTTTGCACCAAAACCCGTATATGGGTTCGGATATATATGTTAAGTAGGTTTTTTGATGATTTTTAAAATTCTAATAATTAATTGATCAATTTTTTCATTTATGTAATAATTATAATGATAGTACAAATAGTAGAAAATATTGGAGGTGTACATATGAGTATTTTAAAACCTTGTGTTAGTGAGTATCAAACTCGTGTAAATTCAGAACACGGAGAGACTTCACCAACAAAATAAGTAGCTTAAAAAATAAATGACTGACGAAGAAACGTCAGTCATTTATTTTTTTATATTGATTTTAATTTATATAATATAGTTATATTCAGTTAGGAGATATTTATATGCAATTAAAAACAGCAGAAAATATACTTTATTTTTGGAAAGATGGTCATTTTATGATAGATGATTACATAAGACATGAGCAATATAGCTTAGAACCTTCGATCTTTCCTGTTTTAAATATATTTAAAGAGTGGGTAAGTGTAAGTGAGGCAATAAACGGGTTATTAAATGATAATAGAATAGTATACACGCAAGAGCAACTAGAAGAAATAATAGAAACTTTATTAAAAGCTCATATATTAATTAAAAAAGGATCTCCAGAGGAACAAGAAGAGTTTTTGTTATCTGGCTGGAAAGAATGGGGTGCTTCAGCTAAATATTTCCATTTTAATACACGATTACTTCATAAGGACCAATATTTAAATGTTAATCAAGATTATGAACGATTATTAGCAAAAAAAGAAAATGCTTTAGCACCTTCTTTGTATAAGATGTATGTAGATTCTGAAGAAATACCTTTACCATTACCGAATTTTAATTTAAGTGGTGACTTTCTAAATACACTTTTAAAAAGACAAACTGTTCGTTCTTTTTCGGATGATCCCATAACAGTACAAGAGTTATCTACAATACTTTATCTTGTTTGGGGAGCACACTCTTGTAAAAGAGATATTGGAATAGGGAAAAACTTGTTTAAAACTAGCCCTTCGGGTGGTGCAAGGCATCCTATTGAAGTATATCCTTATATTTTTAACGTAAAAGGAATAAAGAAAGGTTTATATCATTACAATGTTAAAAATCATTCCCTGGATATAGTAAGACAAGAAGATATCTCAAGTACAGTTATTGATATGGCAGCTGGACAAGAGTATGTAAAAGGAGCAGCTGTTTTATTTTTCTATACAGCTTGTTTAGAACGACCTATGTGGAAGTATAAAAGTCCACGAGTATATCGTATTGTGATGATGGATGTAGGACATTTGAGTCAAACTTTTTATTTAGTAGCTTCTTGGTTACAATTAGGGGCTTTTTTTACAGCACATGCAAATGATGAACTTGTGGAAGAGATATTAGAACTTAACAAAGAGTCTGAGATCGTCTGTGGAATTTCTGGGATTGGAAATATTAGTCGAGAAGCTGTGAATAAAGGAAGAGACTTTCGATTTAAGGGAGAGATTTAGAGTGTGAATGATTATAAAATTTTATTTAGGAATAAAAATTTAAGCATTGTATTATTTAGTCAACTGGTATTTCAATTAGGTATATGGTTTGGTACTATCGGTAATTTACGGTTTCTACAACTTCATTTGACATCTTCTTTTTTTCAAGCTTTTTTTCTTGTAATTGGTGGGGTTATAGGAGTATTAATAGGACCTTATGCCGGACGCTACATTGATTCGACGTCTAAAACAAAGGTATTACAATTAGTTGGTATTATGAGAATTATTTCGGTTATATGTATGCTCTTGGCTATCTATACAGATTCTCTTTGGTGGATGCTTGTGTATAGTATTGGTATTGGCTGTTCAGCTTCTTTTTTTAATCCAACGATTCAGTCGATTATCCCAAAGATTATACATACAGACCAACTTATAATGGTTAATGCTATTAATGTGAATATTGTAACTTTATCTCGAATATTTGGTGCGGTTTTAGCTGGTGTGTTATTAACTATTGCACCATTATATACATTGTTTTTAATCGCTTTAATAGCTTATTTTCTTCTATATATATTAAATCAATTATTAGTTGTAAAAGAAGACGATTTTCAGAGAGGAACAGCAAAATCGACTTTTCATTTTAGAGAAATTATTCCGTTATTTCATAAAAATTATTTACTAAAAATGGTTCTTATCTTATCAATTATCCCTTTAATTTTCATTTCTGGTTTTAATTTATTTGTAATAGAAATTAGTCATCAAAGTAATTCCTCTATTATGGGTATTCTTTATTTTGTAGAAGGGACTAGTATTTTAATAGCTGGTTTTTTTGTTAAGAAACTTGTAAGATATAGCTTACAACCAGTAAAAATTCTTTTGTTGATTTGTTTTTTTATGGGGATTTCTCAATGGTTACTGTCATTTTCGATTATTAGTTTATCTATTTTTGCATTTGGTTTATTTGGATTAGCTTATGGAATTTTCAATCCTCTTTTATATACTTTTTCTCAACAAACGATACCTTCTGAGCTCCATGGAAGATTTTTTTCGTTGAAAACTATGTTAGATAGAACAGTATTGCAATTATTTTTAGTGCTTATTGGCTTTTTACTAGATTACATTGGATATCAATTGTTAGTAATGGCATTAGGAACGCTAACAATCGTTATAGTGATATGCTCATTTATAATTTATCAATTTCAAATAAAGAAATTAATAATACCAAATCAAGGAATAAATGAAAAAATATAAAGTATCACTAAGGGGATTCTGTTGCAAAGTTTTCGAAACTCAAGTACATTTTGGAAAAAGATGAACGGGAGCGCAACAAATGTGATATTTTAAAGGAAAACAATTCAAACAATTTAGTAGCCGTCGGCTACTATTGTTGTTTTGCTAGGTCATCGGGATTTCAAACTCTCCGGCATGCTTCTCGTACAATAAAAGGCATTGAAACCATTCATGCCCTATACAAACAAAGGCGAAGTCTTCAAATAGGCTCCGTCTTTTCGGTGTATAACGAATTACAGGAATTATTAATGGTTGCATAACCATTTAACGATGCAACCCTAGATTCTCTATGTTTTGGGTAACTTTGCAACAGAAACGGGATTTGCATACAAATCGATTTATCTTGTACAATAATACTAAGAAAAAGAAACGACAGGGAGAGGAAATCCATGTCCAATAAATTAGTAAATTTACGAATTGATTTTGCGTTTAAACAATTATTTGGTACAAAAGGAAGTGAAGATATTCTCACGGGCTTTCTTAATGCCATTTTAGAAGAATCTTTAGATGTGCCGATTGTGTCTTTACAATTGGAAGACACACATCTCCACAAATCATATGAAGACGATAAATTATCCATTTTAGATTTACTCGCAACCCTTGATAATGGAACACAAATAAATGTAGAGATACAGCTCCGCAATACACATGATATGATTAAACGTTCCCTCTATTATTGGTCTAAATTATATACTTCTCAAATGCAAGAAGGCATGCCGTATCGTTCGCTTCGAAAAACAATAACCATCAACCTATTAGATTTCAAGTTGTTTTCTAATGAAGAAGCATTTCATACAACAGGAAAACTCTGGAATACAAGGGCACATCAAGTATTAAGTGATGATATGGAAATCCATTTTGTAGAGATCCCAAAGCTAGTTAAACAGTGGCGCGAAGAAAAAGTGAACCCATGGGAAAATGCATTTGTTCGTTGGATGTTATTATTACCAGCACATGAAGATGAACATTTAACTCAAACACTGGAGGAGATTGCTATGAACCAAGATCCAATCTTACAAAAAGCGATGGATAAATGGGAAAATATGAGTCATGATTCTTCTTTCCGACTTGCATATGAAGCTCGTGAAAAGCTTTTACTTGATGAACAAGCTAAGCTTGCACATGCAGAACAAGAGGGTATGGAAAAAGGCATTGAGCAAGGTAAGATGCAAATGATTCGAGGGATGCATGAAATTGGTGTACCACTTGAAACTATTGCAAAAGCAAGTAAGTTAAGTGTGGAGGAAGTAGAACGTATCTTGAAATTAAAGTAAATATATAAACACACACAGAACTTATTTTAAATACAAATTTGTATTCTATTCATGAGCAAACGTATAGAAGAAAGTAGACGTTCATTATCGTAGTACGTCTAATCGAAAAGCATTGCTGAAGATTTTGGCAGTGCTTTTTCTAAATCAACTTTTTGATATTTTTCATTCTGCTCACAATATCACTTTTTACTTGCTAATTAAATAACTTTATTGTCATTTTACATAATCCGCCCTTACGTTGAGTACATGTATTCAACGTAAGGACCCTTTTAAATTCGTTTTTTAAGTTTCTTTGTTAAGATAATACATGAAACTAGGTCATAGTGATACATTATTTACCAACAGTTGAGATCGCTGTTCCATATAATCCCCCTTTTTTATTGGCTTTGTTAAATGATAATGTTGATATCTAGTGAAAAGAAAAGATACTTTAGTTGAAGTAGTCTTTAAATTAATTATCCCATTTAGTAACTGCATAGAGAATTTCTTTTGGATTGGGGTTGTGTTCCAAATACCCTCCATAGCGGGAAACTAGAACACCATAGCTAAAACTTTGACTAATAATCCATATATCATCATTATTAATACATTGCCATAGAATGCTAAAGTTCTCTATTGCCCATTTTCCGTTAACAAGAAATATTGGGCTGTCATCTATCCCTAAAAATAAATATACTAATTTTTCTTCAATATCTATCCCTTGCACATACTGAATAACCTCTTGTTCCCAACTAAATTCTTTTCTGAAATTACTATAATTAATTACAAAATCCCCTTTATGTAATTCAAAGTTCCATTTCTCGTGAACCTTATTAAGGATTGTTTCTAATTCTGGAGATGTAATTACATCACTTTTTTCTATAACATTTGATATATCTTGGGGTAGTAAACTCATTAATTTATATCTTTGGCTCTGTTGTTTAGTTATTTTTAACTTTTGTTTTAAACGTATCTTTCGTTCATCCATAATCACACCCCGTTACCGTTACTCACATTATATTTTCATTTAAATAAAAAATTTATTAATTCTTTTTTACTGTATTAAACTACACTGTTAGTTTAACAAAAAAATCAACAGCGGTCTTTAACAGAGATTTTTTATTAAAAACAAAAAAGGTTCTGTTGCAAAGCTTTCGAAACTCAAGTACACTTTGGAAAAAGATGACGGCACAATAAAAGGCATTGAAACCATTCATGCCCTATAGGCCCAGTACCAGCGTTGTTGTAACCAGGGGCAAAGTAAATATTTTAAACAATAGAGTTCTGGCTTCCAGAACTTTTTAATATGCTAAAATTTTCTTGTTAGATACGATAAGGAGGCATAATAAGGTGAAGCAAAACTGGGAGCTAGAGGAACTTATTGAACATTTTACAGTTATCTCCGAAGAGATGCGCTTAATTGGAAATAAATATGGAAGCACACGACTTGGATTTGCTGTTTCCCTAAAATTTTTTCAGTACCAGGGTCGCTTTCTAAAAGGAAAACAAGAAATTAATAAACAGCTGATTGAATATGTTGCAAAACAAGTAGGAGTACTTGCAGATTCCTTTCAGGAATATGATTGGAACGGACGCTCCATTAAATATCATCGAGCACAAATCCGTGAATATATGGGATTTCGAGAGAGTACTTCCGAAGATATGGAACAAATAAAACTATGGCTACAAGCTAACATTCTACCACAAGAACTACAAATAGATCGTGTACGAGAATATGTTCTACACTATCTCAGACAACAACAGCTTATTCCTCCAACTCAATACCAACTAGAGAGAAATATCAAATCAGCTATTCGCCAATATGAAGAACATATTTCACGATCCATTTTCACACAGCTTTCAGAGCATTCAAAGTCCCAATTAGATGCCTTTATACGTACTTGGTCCCAGATAGAACAACTTGAAGAGGATCAAACTATCCTTAGTTTTCGCGAACTTGTATCTGATCCTGGAAGAATTGGATTAGATAGTTTGTTACAAGAAATAGAAAAGCTCCGAATTGTACGAGATATACAGCTTCCATCAGATTTATTCTCCGGTGTTCCACCTAAGATGATCCGAACGTACAGACAGCGTGCAGTTTCTGAAGATATTAGAGAGTTACGTAGGCACCCAGATCCTATCCGTTACACCTTATTAGCAGCTTTCTTTTGGTGTAGAGGTAGAGAAATTACAGATAATTTAGTTGAACTCATTATTCAAATTGTTCACCGTATTGGGGCTCGTGCAGAACGAAAAGTGGAAAAGGAGTTTTTACGTGATTTTCGTAAAGTAAGCGGTAAGACAAACGTATTATTTCGCATGGCCGAAAAAGCAGTGGAACAACCGGATGGTATTATACGTGATGTTTTATTTCCTGTCGTAGGTGAAGATACATTAAAAGGCATTGTGAAAGAAATGAAGCATACAGGCCCGGCTTACAGACAAAAGGTTCATACCGTTATGAGGTCTTCCTACGGTACTCATTATAGGAGAATGGTTCCCGCGTTATTGGATATTTTAGAGTTTCGATCGAACAATGACGTACATCGCCCTGTAATAGATGCAATTGATTTACTCAAGCAATATAAGCTTACCAATCAATATACATACAATGAAGCTGATTACATTCCGATAGAAGGAGTTGTAAAACCAGCATGGATTGATACAGTTATTGATAAAGAAACAAATCGTATCAACCGAATGAATTATGAAATCTGCGTTCTTCAAGCTTTACGAGATCGATTGCGTTGCAAAGAAGTATGGGTAGTCGGAGCAGACCGATATAGAAATCCAGAAGAAGATTTACCAGAGGACTTTGAACAAAACAGGGAAAAACATTACGAAGCCCTACGGAAACCCCTTGAAGCACAAACACTTATTCAAGAATTAAAAAATAGTATGAATACGGCTTTGGAAAAATTAAATAAACATGTGAAGAACGAGAATAAAGTACGCATTTTGAGTAAAGGAAACGGGTGGATTTCTGTGTCTCCTTTGCAGGCACAGGCTGAACCAGTTAATCTCAATCTCGTAAAAGCAGAGGTTATGAATCGCTGGCCAATGACCAATCTTTTAGATATTTTAAAAGAAGCGGATTTACGTGTCCATTTAACAGATACATTTCAAACATTAGGGAATCGAGAGATTCTCGATAAGGAGACACTTCAACGTAGACTTATCCTTTGTCTATATGGATTGGGAACGAACACAGGATTAAAACGTGTTGCTGCCGGGGACCGTGGAGAAAGTTATAAAGAGTTGCTTTATGTGCGCCGTAAATTTATTCATAAAGAAAATTTACGACAAGCCATTTCAAAAGTAACCAATGCTATTCTAGCCACTCGTGTAACCGAAATATGGGGAAAAGGAACGACGGCATGTGCATCTGATAGTAAAAAGTTTGGAGCATGGGATCAAAACTTACTGACAGAATGGCATATTCGATATAGAGGTCGGGGAGTAATGATTTATTGGCATGTAGAAAAGAATTCTACGTGTATTTATTCGCAACTCAAATCTTGTTCTTCTTCAGAAGTAGCTGCTATGATTGAAGGATTGCTGCGGCATTGTACAAATATGGAAGTAGAGAAGAACTATGTAGATACACATGGACAAAGTGAAGTTGCTTTTGCTTTTTGTCATTTGCTGGGATTCCAACTGATGCCAAGGTTCAAAGCCATTCATGCACAAAAGTTGTATCGTCCGGATGTAGGTATGCAAGAGTCATATCCAAACTTGCAGTCAGTTTTAACTCGACCAATCAATTGGAATTTAATAGAACAACAGTATGATCAAATGATTAAGTATGCTACAGCCTTACGGCTTGGTACAGCTGAAACGGAGGCGGTTCTCAAACGATTTACCCGTAACAGTGGGCATCCAACTTATCGAGCACTAAGTGAATTAGGAAAAGCATTAAAAACCATTTTTCTCTGTGAGTATTTATCATCAGAAGAGATCCAGAGAGAAATCCACGAAGGATTAAATGTAGTTGAGAATTGGAACTCTGCTAACAGCTTCATTTTTTATGGAAAAGGAGGAGAGATTCAAACGAATCGTATGGAAGATCAAGAGATTGCCGTACTTTCTCTTCATCTCCTCCAAAATTGTTTAGTATTAATCAATACTTTAATGATTCAAGAAGTTCTCTTAGACAAAAATAAATCTTTACTGCAAAAGTTAGTGCCAGAAGATTTTAGAGCTTTAACACCACTTATCTATGCCCACGTAAATCCATAGGGGACATTCAAATTAAATATGAAAGAACGTCTAACACTTCAGAGATCTTCTTAAGATTTTTCAAAAAAGAAACTTCCTTATGGTAATAGAGGGCACCATATATACATTGATACCACTGAGTTGTGTACTACGAGGAGAATATTTTATTCCTTTCTTTGTAAGGTTCTCTTTATCGAGCAATCAATTAGCGAAAATTTGAAGAAACACCAAAGTAAAAAACCTTCGTGTTTCTTTTTTTATATATTTATTAGAATCCACTTTGCACTTCCCGGCACAGTTGCTCCTTCTAGCCCTCATTAAACAAAGTAAAACCCACTGCACACAAGGGTCCTTTAGTCATAAGCTTCACTAATTGTTTTGCAGTATATTTCGGTGAATATTTCATGTCATTTTGAAGCCACCAAATTGCCATCCCAACAACACAGGAAGTGATGAAATGGAATACCATATCCTTTGGAATATCTAAGTCATGGTCTTCAATTTTAAGCTCAATGAAATTTTGTTCAAGATTATCCATAATAGTCTGCTGCATTTTTAGGTTAAAATCATGAATGCCATGAGGTCCAAGCATGCTTTTATAAAAGTCTGCATGTTTTAATATACACTCAAATATGGATTGTAAAATCCCCTCGAATTCCGAAAGATCTATTTGATGTCCCTGCACATGGGCATATAGGACCATCTTACTTGTCAACTCTTCTAGTACATTCTCACTAAGCTTTGTTAACAAATCTTGTTTATCCCTGTAATGCGAGTAAAATGTTGCCCGATTGATGAGTGCCTCATCTGTGATGTCTTGAATGGTAATAGCATCGTATCCCTTTTCCGCTATCAGTTTGATAAAAGCATCATATATAAATTTCTTTGTCCGAATAATCCGCAGATCCGCCTTTTTCAACATCTTATACCTCCCTGTTCGTTATTGTCATTATAAACAACAAATTTCATCCGGTTGTTTCTTATCTTACATTTATGCCCTAAATGTAAATTGTATTGTGTAGCAAAAACGATATAATTTCATTATAAACAACATGTTTTTATTATAAACTACACGTTGTTTGTTATCTATCTTTTTGTTGGATGAATGCTAGGAGGAATAATTTAAAATGCTTACAGTAAAGCAATTTTTCAAACAAAAGATGATTCTAGGTGGCGTTTTAGGCATTATGGCTGCTGTTATCATCGCTAGTTTTGCTTTTATGGGATCAACTGTTAATCCTATACCAAAAGACTTGCCGATCGCTATGGTAATACAGGATACAGGTGTGAACTTACCAGGACAAGGAAGTGTAAATTTAGGAGATAAAATAAAAGAGCAAATTCTGCAAAATAAGCAAAGTCCAGTTAAATGGACGTTCTTACAAACGCAAGAAGATGTATTGCAAGGGATGAAGGATAAGAAGTACTACGCTGCCATCGTGTTTCCAGCAGAAATATCCCAGCAACTTGTATCGCTGACCACACCTAAGGGACAACAAGCCGAGGTACAAGTCTTGGTGAATCAAGGAATGAACTATAATGCCGCAATGGTTTCGAGCCAAATAATTGATAAGTTCATTGGAGGGATAAACGAAAATATCCGTAATACCTTGCTTGATCAGCTTTCACAAAGAAATATGACACTAACAACTGAACAGGCAAAGTTATTGGCAAACCCATTTATTGCTAAAACGGAGTTGATTCATCCAGTTCAAGCACGTACAGGTAATGGAAATATTCCTATAATGCTGACACAAATCTTATGGATTACTACTCTTATCAGCTCCTTAGTCTTATTTATAGCTGTCCAAAAGTTTACAAACGGACGCGTTACAGGAAAATCAGTCCTATCACAGATTCTTGCAGGTTCTGTTTTCGTGACAGTAATTGCAAGTTTAACTCTTTTCATTGCTCATACCATACTCGATGTAAACATACCGAACCAAGGAGAAATGTTCTTATTGTTACTTTTCTTTGGTTTCATGTTCTTCCTTTTGCAAAGTGCAGTACTCAACTGGATTGGCCGTGTCGGGGTACCAATATTAATGGTAGTCTTCTTCTCTTCTATGCCAGTCTTATCACTAGCACACGAATTTCTTCCGGATGTGACAAAACACTGGTTGTATTCTTGGACTCCTTTTAAGTACAGTGTAGAAGCATTTCGTAGCAGCTTCTTCTTTGGAGGATACGGGATAGGCTCATATGTTCAGACGATGGGGTTTCTTGGACTTGTATCTCTTATAATTATGGTACTGGTTGTATTCAAAGGGAAAGAAAAACAAAAAGGTTCTTTATCTACTGAGTCAGTGTAGAGAGAGTAGATCTAAAGCCAAAGAGATACAAGGGATTTCCCTTGTATCTCTTTGGCTTTCATGAGCTCGACTTTATTCAGCATCATTAAAAAGGAAATGGAATATCACAAAATTCCATTTATCGGACAATACATTAGAGAAAATTTGAAGAAACGAGCCTTAGAAACCCCATAATTTATTAATCCATTATATTTTATGTAAATGATATGACGGACTAGAGTAGCAACCCTGTGATTCTCTCTAATAGAAACGTTAGGTTACAGCTTCCATATACGAATCCTATATTTAAGAAAGAATAGGTGAATTTTATAAAGATGAAAAACCCTAAAGTTCAATTATTATTTGTATTTACACTTGTCTCTATCATTCACTTTCTGTTGAATACATCCATTATCTCACTATACAACTTTGTCGACGTACTATTGTCTATCACAATAGTAGGAATTGCCTTCATTATTTTTATCGAAAACCGTTCCCCACAAAGTACTTTAGCGTGGTTTTTAGTATTAGCACTTTTTCCTGTTGTTGGTGTGATTTTGTACTCTCTTTTTGGCCGAAGTCGTTGGAGAAGAAAGAAGCATCTACATCGTTCAGAAGAGCAAAGAAAATTATTCCGTGAAATTTTAGAAGGAAAACGCCTAGATTTATCATTCACTTCCTCATTAAGTGAGCGCTCTACTTATTTAACACAGGTTGTACAAAAATTCGGTGGCGGTCCTGTTGCCAATAATACCACAACAAAACTCTTAACAAATGGTGATCAAACATTTACAAACATTATACAAGCTATTGAAAATGCTACACATCATATACATATTCAATACTTTATTTATCGAGTAGATGAAATTGGTACAAAAATTCGC
Source organism: Bacillus cereus group sp. N21 (assembly GCF_016483395.1). Classification (NCBI taxonomy): domain Bacteria; kingdom Bacillati; phylum Bacillota; class Bacilli; order Caryophanales; family Bacillaceae; genus Bacillus; species Bacillus cereus group sp. N21. The sequence goes on along the minus strand of NZ_JAEHBX010000065.1, from coordinate 13,885 downwards.
GATGCATTAATTAAGAAAGCAAAATCTGGTATAACTGTACGCTTTCTCTATGATGGGATCGGAAGTAATTCATTACGAAATCGTTTCTTGCAACCCATGAAAGATGTAGGAATTGAGGTTGTGGCATTTGATCCTATTCTTTCGTCATGGCCACTTGAAACAGTCAATTATCGTAACCATCGTAAAATTGTCATTGTAGATGGAGAGATTGGTTTTACAGGTGGGCTCAACGTTGGCGATGAGTATTTTGGTCGTTCTAAAAAATTCCCAATTTGGCGTGACAGCCACTTAAGAATAGAAGGAAAAGCATTGTACAAATTACAAGCAATATTCCTTGAGGATTGGCTCTATGCCACTAATGGTTTAAACACTTATTCTTGGAATCAATTTATGAATATAAAATACTTTCCAGGTAAACAAAATTCTCATGCAGAAGGGGCTGTTCAAATTGTAGCAGGTGGACCAAGTTCAGATGATACAAACATTCGTAATACTTTACTTGCTGTTATAGGTTCTGCTAAGAAAGCAATTTGGATCGCAACACCCTATTTCATTCCAGACCAAGAAACATTAACATTACTACGTTTAAGTGCAATAGCTGGAATAGATGTCCGTATTCTATATCCGGGGAAGAGAGATAGAATCATTAGTGATCTAGCATCTCAATCATACTTCGCACCACTTCTAAAAGCCGGTGCTTCAATTTACAGCTATAAAGATGGTTTTGTGCACGCTAAAATTGTACTTGTAGATGATGAAATTGCAACAATTGGTACAGCAAATATGGATGTTCGTAGCTTTGAACTAAATTATGAAATCATTAGCGTACTTTATGAATCTAAGACAGTTCTTGATATTAAACGTGATTTTGAAGAGGACTTTAAGCATTCGTCTGAAATTAGATGGAAATCATTTCAAAAACGCAGTATTCGAAAACGAATACTGGAATCCCTAATGCGTCTAATTTCCCCTTTATTATAATTCCGAAAAAAGTAATCAAAACAAATTTGATTACTTTTTCCTTTACACTAACATAAAGGTATTATATAGTTAACTAAACTAAACTATATGTCAAAACGAAAAAACGGCGTACAATGAAATAACAGAATGATTGGAGGAAGAATAGTATGACTAGTTCTTATAAAGAAGTAATTACCGACATGAACCGAGCCTACAATGAATTAAACATTTTACTATCTCAGGAGTTAAAGAATGAGTTTGGTCTTACAGGGCAACAAGAGAACATGATAATCTATATTAATTTAAATAAAAATACTACAGCTAACAGTATTGCAACCACTTTTAATATATCCAAAAGTGCTGTCAGCCAAGTTTTATCTAAATTGGAGAAACATAATATGATTTCGAAACACGTAAATCCTAACAATAAACGTGAGTATTTCCTTACAATTGGTCCTAACGGTAGCAAGTATATAGAACGATTGTCTCAGCTAGATGATTTACTTATTGAGAAATACTTCTCTAAAATTGATATCGAAGCCTTGCAGCAAATGACCGATACCTTAATTAAAATAAATCAAATTATACTGGAAGAAAAAAAGAAGACCCTTGAGCCTAAGTAATAAAGTCTCAATAAGAAAGGTAAAGGAGTACAGCATGATTCGTATGGCACTAAGGGCATTTAAAATACAAATGTATTATTTGCTAGGCACGATGTTATTAGGATGGATTATGACGCCTTTTTCGCCCCATTTTTCAGGTGCAAGCATTGGCTTGCTTGTTAGTATGTATTGTGTTTGGATTTTAGGAAGGCGTATTGAAAAGTTTGGAGATAGCATTGTAAAAAAAACAAAAACACCGACGCTTGGTATGATTAATCGGTTTGCAGCAGCGATACTCGGTGCGATTATTATGTATGAGATTGAACACCATAGTGTCATATGGACATTTGCTGCCGGAATTATGGGTGGTTATTTCTTAATTGTGATTAATTTAGGGTATTATAGCATGAAAGATGGGAAGAAATAGATTAGCATAAAACTTTTTTTGGGGCACAGCACATCGCTATCAAGCTAAGGTTAATAAAAGTCATTTTCAAAAATGGCTTTTTTCTTTTTCTAAAAAAACAGTGTAGATTATTGGAAATTCTGCATATCAAATAAACCCTAACGGGTTTCATTTTTTTATTGGGGTCCCGCCAGCCAAATGACATAAAAACCACGTTAATACATTTTTTGGAAGTCGAAACCTTGATTTTTGTAAGCTAAGGATTGTAACTAAAACGACCATTTTTGTTACAGCAGTTTGTATCAAAATATGAAGTCAAGTAAACCAGTAATCTAGGTGTAACAAAAATATGCAACAAAATTATTTGTAACAATATCTATTAAAAGACATTTTTGATACAATGAAAATAAAAAAAGGAAGAATTACATGAAATTTGGATATATGCGAGTGTCTACGATTGATCAAAATTTAGATCGCCAAGAACAACAATTAAAAGAAGCCGGTTGTGAACGTATTTTTTTTGAAAAAATAACAGGAGTTAAACGAGACCGCCCTGAGTTGAATCGTATGTTAGAATTTCTACGCCAAGGAGATACAGTAGTAGTAACAGATTTGACTCGTCTTTCTCGTTCTACAAAAGATTTAATTGAAATTGCCGAACTCATTTCTCAAAAAGGAGCAAACTTGAAAAGCCTAAAAGAAGCTTGGCTTGATACAACAACAGCACATGGAAAAATGCTCTTTACTGTTTTTGCAGGGATTGCTCAATTTGAAAGAGATTTAACCTCTGAACGAACAAAAGAGGGAATCATAGCAGCCAAGAAACGTGGGAAACATCCCGGAAGACCCAAAACTGATGAGGAAAAGGTAAATTATGCTTTATATCTTATAGATCAAGGAATGAATCGTACGGATGCTGCAGAAAAAGCTGGTATCTCTCGCATGACGCTGTATCGTAAAATACAACAAAAAGATAATTAGCAATACAAATGAATGGGACAGAGTAGAAATAATATATCATTATTTGCTACTTTGCCCCTGGTTACAGCAACGCTGGTACTGGGCCCTATACAAACAAAGGCGACGTCTTCAAATATGCTCCGCCTTTTCGGTGTATAACGAATTACAGGAATTATAAATGGTTGCATAACCATTTAACGATGCAACCCTAGATTCTCTATATTTTGGTTAACTTTGCAACAGAACCTTTCAAGTTGTTTTCTAGTGAAGAAGCATTTCATACAACAGGAAAACTCTGGAATACAAGGACACATCAAGTATTAAGTGATGATATGGAAATCCATTTTGTAGAGATCCCAAAGCTAGTTAAACAGTGGCGCGAAGAAAAAGTGAACCCATGGGAAAATGCATTTGTTCGTTGGATGTTATTATTACCAGCACATGAAGATGAACATTTAACTCAAACACTGGAGGAGATTGCTATGAACCAAGATCCAATCTTACAAAAAGCGATGGATAAATGGGAAAATATGAGTCATGATTCTTCTTTCCGACTTGCATATGAAGCTCGTGAAAAGCTTTTACTTGATGAACAAGCTAAGCTTGCACATGCAGAACAAGAGGGTATGGAAAAAGGCAAAACTCAATTAATTCGTGGTATGCATAAGAATGGTATGCCGTTAGCAGACATTGCGAAATTCACAGGTCTAAGTACAGAAGAAATCCGAAAGATATTATTATAAATTCAATGAATCAGCAACTACATTCAAAGAACCGCTCCTGTATCTATTCAGAAGCGGCTCTTTAGTTTTGGTGCAAAAAAACCTTTCATACCACTTGTCTACTTACCTTATCTTTTGAGAATATATCCACACCTATCGACATATATATTAAACACAATTGATATGTGAAAGGGTGAGAGTATGATTTCATCATATTCAGTAAGATACATTTTAATAACGGGTAATACTTTTATAAAAAAAGTAATCACTGTATATGCATCTTCTGCGTTCTTTGCTATTGAAAAAATCAAAAAAGAATTAGAACGTCGCTTTTCTAATCCTACAAAAGTTGAAGTCTATGCAGTATAAATATTTAAAACAATTCAAAAGGAAAGGTAAAGGTGAAACCGATATCGGTTTCACCTTTCCTTTTTTAAATTTATTGTGTATTAATTATATATTAAAATTCATCTTCACTAATTAAATTTCCTGCATCATTATCTTTAACTAGCCTTTGTTTTAAATAATTTTCTTTTGTCGTTCTATCATCTTTATGACCTACTGCGGCTGCGATAAGATGTGGTGGTAACTCTTTGTAATCGTACAAGTACTGTACATAAAAATGTCTAAAGAAGTGAGGCGTTATTCTACTATCTTTCGTAAACGGTAGCTCCGTATCCTTTATAATCTTTGTAATATACTGAGATAAATAATTTTCTCGATATGCTGTATGATTTTTGGTTTGAAAGATGGTACCACCATTTTTATTACCTATATTAATAGGAAGTCGTCGGCGTATACGAAAGGCAACAATACGATGAAAAATCTCCTTATTAATAGAAACAATTCTTTCACCATTACCCTTTGTATCTACAGTCAAGTAATACCGATCACGTATTGAATCAAATTCAAGGTTTTTCCACTTCGCATGAGCAACTTCCGCGACACGTAACCCCGTTGTCGCAAGAATAGATAATAAAGCATAATTAATTTCGTTATCCTGATAATAGCGAAGTAACTGCTTTACTTCTTCATAAGATAAATCCCTCTTTGGTTTATGATGCTTACCTACTGTGGTGCTCAACACTTCTACATGAAGTGGCTCCTGAATATATCCGATTTCATATAACCATTTTAAATAGGATCGAATTACACCTAGCTTTCTACTTATTGTTGATGGTTTGTATTTCTCCTTGGATTGATAGGAGACTGCCTCTTCTGACAACCACCTCTGATAGTTACGGATATGACGTTTTCGTAGATTCCTCCATACACGACCGTCTTCGTAATCTTTTACATCTTGCTGCAGATACTCTGTGCTTTGTTTAATAAAAAAATAGAATTGACTTAGATCACGTGCATATAAAACACGTGAATTATCCTTTATCCGTTTTTCCTTATCAAAATGAGTTTGTCGGTTTAAATAGTAGTACAGTATCTCCTCATCAGAAAAACCATCATACGTTTGTTTATCTTCTCGTTCATTGTTTTCTTTTCTTTGCTCCGCTTGTTTTAGAATATCTTCATTCCAAATTGCAATTATATTTGCGAATTCATGTTTTTGTTTTCCAATAATTTCTAAAGAACTATCCTTATGTAGTGTATTTATTTCAAATTTCATCATATATCAACTCCTAAAGGAATTACACTCTATTATTATTATAACCTATATACATGTAAAACTAGTTGTATAAAGAAATTAAACTTTAATTATTAGTAAACACATAATAACTATAGAAAATTGCACATTTTCTATGGTTATTATCAGTTTACTTTTATTCATTCTTACTCATTCGTTTTGTAATATAGTAAAAATGAATTTAATTATAAATTATATATCGTTATTAGATATCAATTTAAATAGTTTAATTTTTATTTATGTTATAATAAATTTAAATTATATATTTTATAAATTATAATTCACATAATAATATTATTTCTTTTATATATAAATGGAATCTTAGGGGGAACGTAAATGCTTAGTACATATGAAATAAATATGACCACGAATGAAGTAAAAGAGTACTTAGATATTAGTCACTTCACATTTAATAATTTGATGAAACAGGGACAACTAAATCCACTTAATAAGGATACATGGCGTTTAGATGGAAGTTTTTTATTTAAAAGAGAAGAGGTAGAGAAATTAAAAGAAGAACTTGAGGTAGAAGGAATTACTTTATATCAAGCAAGCAAAGCGTATCATATTAGTATGTATCAACTCGAAAAATGGATAGAAGAGGGAGAGTTAGCTTGTACTATACAGGAGCATCGTAATCGTGAAACAAAATTTGTAAAAGAAGATGACATCCGTGAATTAGTACAACAAATAGAGAGGAAAAATACGATCTATACATACTCACAAAAGCATAATGTAGTATTATTACAAAGGTTTATGAAAGGGAATACGTTAGCACGTATTATCTCGATTCCAAAACGTGGAGATATCATACTTCGTGATGAATTTGGGAATGACATGACATTAGGGGATGCAATAAAAGTAGGATATGAGCCTACCTATGTTTTATCTGATCAACCGCGAAGTCATCATCAAAGATTTGTGAAATTTCGTTTCCCTAAATCTGACCAATTACGAAGTGATATTTTTCGATTTATTGATCTCATATTACAGTATGTGTCTCCGAGAAACTTAAAAATATCAGTAGAAGATGAATTTTGGTATTTTGATATTCGTCAATCTCTAGTATCATTACCATCTGGAATACAGACCGAATGGATGAATAGCTTAGCACCCTATATAATAGAAGGAAAACTGATACAACGTGTTAATAATAGTGTATATCTAGATAGTAATACCGTAACAAAGCCGGTAACTCTCACAAGTAACGAGTATAAATCTATAACAAAAATTGTAGAAGAAACAAACAGTTCCATCGAAGAATTTATTAAAGATGCAATTCAAGATAAAATTAATCAACACTTACTTAATCAAAAATAAAAAGGTTCCATTTGAACAAGTTTTCCTTTTCTATGCTGATCACACACCTTTTTTAGAGTCATACTATCAGTGTGTCCAAGTTTAGGAGATTACTTGCGAGAATCTTGGATTTTTTGTACCAAAAGCAGGTAAAACAAGAGATGGATGAGAATAATAAAGATGCAATTATAGTATCTTTAAAACGTAAAATTAAGAAATTGGATGAAGAAAATAAAGAACTACATGAGCAGTTAAAATTTGCTTATGCAGAGGTATATAAAAAAATCTAAAGGAACATCGTTCCCTCCTTTATTCAACTAAAGGGCCAGATTGTGGAATAAAGGATTTTTACAATGAAGACAGAAGTATTTTAGGGTAAAAAAAATAACTTATACGAGGAGGAACCTCTGCTGAAAAAACATCATGCGTTACAGTTGTATGATTATCATGTTTGGGCGAACAACAAGTTTTTCGAGCGATTGAAAGAATTGTCGAAGGACATTTATGATCGGGAAATACAAAGTGTTTTTTCCTCGATTGCGGAGACGTTTGTTCATATTTATACGGGAGATACAATATGGCTTGGTGTAATGCGGGAGAATAGTATGGAAGAGATTCAAGCTTCCATCACTCAGGCGCAAGAAAAGACAAAGAATAAGAGTTTTGAAGAAATGGAAAAGCTGTTTCAACATTTGTCAGAGGAGTATCAGGAGTTTCTTAACAATGAAAGTGATTTGGATAAAGAGATTTCCCCCGAACATCCACAATTTGGGCGTTTAGATACTCATTTTTCCGAATTGGTTCAGCATGTTGTTAACCATGGTACATATCATCGCGGAAATCTTACGGCAATGATACGTCAACAGGGTTACACAAGTGTATCCAATGATTATGTTTTCTATCTTTATGAAATCAGCTCGACAAATTAGTTTTTTCCCTTAACTTAAATCTGGGAGACAAAAAAGTATTCATCTAATTTTCGCAATCGGGCGCGATTGTGAAACAAAAAGTAAAAGGGATGATACATATTAGGATTCTGTTGCAAAGTTACCCAAAACATAGAGAATCTAGGGTTGCATCGTTAAATGGTTATGCAACCATTAATAATTCCTGTAATTCGTTATACACCGAAAAGACGGAGCCTATTTGAAGACTTCGCCTTTGTTTGTATAGGGCATGAATGGTTTCAATGCCTTTTATTGTACGAGAAGCATGCCGGAGAGTTTGAAATCCCAATGACCTAGCAAAACGAAGTTTCACATGTCGGTGGTCTTGTTCTATACGATTATTCATATGTTTAACGGTACAATGAACAGTGCTTTTGTAAAATCCTTTCCCCTTTAACTTTTTAAATGCACAAAGTAACGCTGGCACCTTATCTGTTGTCAGAACCGTTGGTTCCCCAAAAGTTTTAACCAATCTTTTCATAAAGGCATATGCCGCCGGATTATCTCGCTTTTTACGAAGTTGAATATCAAGCGTATGGCCTTCTTTATCAATCGCACGATATAAATAACACCATTTTCCTTTGACTTTTGGTTGTGTTTGATTTAGAGTGTTATATTCTTATTGTAAGTAGTGGTCGAAAACATTACTCATAAGGAAAACTTTATAATTCTAAATGGCTTCATATCAGATATCAATAAGAAAAATGCATACCAAAGAAATAATATTATCATTAACAGAACTAAAAAAGCGTTCATAACGAGTGCTGTTTATCATTTATTTTCATTTCAACAATGATTTTGTCATAACCTTACCAAGATAAAGCTCCATCTGGGTTACATGCAGTACCAATATAAGCGGTAATTACCAGATGAGGGGGCCTTTACTGATACATTTAAAGATCCTCTAGAAGGTTCTAGTGCAAAGATTGTATTTATTTGAAAGAGGTTATATAAATTTCTATTGGAATCTGTTTTTATAAATGTACTTGGGAGTTATTTTTATCCGTAAAGGTATACTTTTATGGATGGAACAAAGAGCCCCTTAAAAGGGGTGTCCACTTGACGGGGGTAAGACCAATCAGTCTGTCCAAAACCAGAAAAAGTCCATCCACCAAGTATTTGGACTTATAGCATAAAATACGATTCCACTAGAAATCTACTATTATCCATGTGCTTCTTCATATATTTGCATCAGAACCCTAAATCTAAATTTTATGATTATTATCATGTTCTCGTATAACTGATAAACGAGCATTTCCCAAAATTTGAATTCCAATTATCAATATTAACATTATTAACATTATGCAGGCGAATAGCCAAAAAGTAATTTGAGCAGGGTACTTATCCATACTCTGTCCTATAATAATTGGAATTAATGAGCCACCAAGACCGTTGGTAGCTAATAATATACTGGTTGTCTTTTCTGTTTGTCCAGGAAAATATAGGTTTGTGATAATTAAGGCAATCGCAAACATTGCTGCCATAAATAACCCCAGAAAGAAGCATAGAAAGAAACCCAACCAAACATTTCCACTAATGGCTAGCAATATAAGTACAACTAGGCCTCCAATATTAATTAAAAGTAAAAACGTGTTATAGGTAAGCTTTTCAGAGATAACACCTGTTAACGCACGCCCTATTACCATTGCCATCCAGTAAACAGTTACAGTCAGTGTTGCAAGAGAATTAGGGACTTCCCACTCTTCCATGAAAATTGAAGGCAAAAAATGAACAATAGATACTTCGCTTCCACCATAACAGAAGAAATATATCGCAGAAAATGTAATGATTAAAAACGTCTTTTTAGTATAAGAACCAGTTATTTTATTAACAGATGTATTAGTATTGGTATTCTTTATAAGAAATTCATCGACTTCACCAAAAGACAATACCTTCCATCCGAGCATAACTAAAAATGAGCTCAATCCTAATATCAAAAATGCATATTCCCAAATACCCTTACCTATAAGTACGCTTGAGAAAAGTGGCATGAATAGTGCACCTAATCCAAACGCAACTTCTAGTTTACTCATTGCTGTGGCTTGTTTTTCTTGAAATGTAACTAAAATGATTGTGCCAATACAAGATTCCGCTAATCCAGCTCCATATCCTGCTAATCCGACTAATGGAAAAAGAAAATACCAATTTGGTAGAAAAAATGTAAAAAGCTCAAGACTAATCATAATTAAACCCAGGAGAACTACATTTTTACGTCCTAGTTTTCTAACTAGAATAGGCATGCTAAGTACACCAAGTAAAAAACCAACAAATTGACCAAAGATGAGTAAACCACCATTACTATAATTTTGCTTATAGTGAATTAGAATTTCAGGTAGCATTGCACCAATGATAACTAAGGTAAAAGCGATTAACATGTACGAAAAGAAGCTTATCCAAAGTAAACGTTTTAGCAACTATTTCTCCTCCTTATTAATAATATATTTATTGTTTAAATCAATTGCATATAATAAACCTCTAATATCTAGATATTACCAATATTATTATATAGAAAAAATTAAAATTTCAAAATTTTAATTTTTAATGTTAACAATTTTTAATTATACTACCTTTTTTTATGATTTTTTTAAAAATTTTGTATTTTTTATTTTCTCAACATAATTTACCTTAATTTAACTTGTAGTACGGATATTTCACATTATATTATGAGACTGTTATTTAATAACAATTTTCAAATTGTGGTGCATAGTAAATACAGTCATAATCCATTATTAGTTAGGTTGGGCCCCCTAACACATAAATTTTAACATTACTAAAATAATAGGAGTGTTGTAAAAATGAATGGTAAAGTTAAAAGTTTAACAAATCCTGACAGTCTGTATTACAAAGTAGACAATGTCGTTATGGAGAGAGGGGAAGGTATCTACCTTTACGATCAGGATGGAAATAAATATTTTGACTGCGCATCAGCTACATTTAATTTGAATTTAGGATACAGCAATAAAGAAGTGATTGATGTAGTAAAAAATCAAATGGATAATCTTATTCATGTTACTTCATCTTATCAAACAGACCCTGTAAATAAATTAGCAGAGAAACTTGTTGAAATTGCTCCTAGCAATCTCACAAGGGCACACCCAAAAGTTAGCAGTGGCTCAGCGGCGAATGAAGGCGCTATTAAAATGGCACAATACAATACCGGGAAACGTGATGTTATTTCTTTATTCCGCAGCCATTTGGGACAAACATATATGATGTCAGCCCTTTCAGGAAATGCTTTTCGAAGAGAACCATTCCCACCTCAATTTTCCTTTGGACTGCAAGTCCCAGATCCTTATTGCCTGCGTTGTTTTTACAATCAAAAATCTGACTCTTGTGGAATGCTGTGTGTCGAGAGAATTAATGATTTTATTGAATATGCAAGTACAGGGAATGTTGCAGCTATTATGGTTGAGCCGATATCAGGAAATGGAGGAAATATTGTTCCACCTAAGGGATATTTCAAATCGTTGAAAAAATTATGTGAAGAACACGATATTGCATTAATTTTTGATGAGATACAAACGGGATTTGGTAGAACAGGTAAAATGTTTGCTGCTGATTACTTTGATGTACAACCTAATATGATGACAGTAGCTAAAGGTTTAGGTGGAACTGGATTCCAAGTTGCAGCTATCCTTACTGAAGAGAAGTATGTGGGTATGCCTGGTCACCATCATTCTTTTACTTATGGATCGAATGTAATGGCATCTGCAGCAGCATGTACCACAATTGATATATTACAAAGACCTGGATTTTTGGAAAATGTGACTGTGGTTGGAAATTATATTATGGAACGTTTAGAAAAAATGAAAGAAAGATTTAAGTTTATTGGAGATGTAAGAGGTGTAGGTTTAATGATTGGGGTTGAAATAGTAAAAGATAATAATGAACCTGATGTTGAGCTTACAAATCATATTGCAAAACGTGCTATGGATCATGGCATAATTATCAGAACATCTAGATATGGATACGGAAATGTGTTTAAAATTCGTCCACCCCTTACTATTACTCTAAGTGAGGCAGAAGAACTGTGTTATAAATTAACTCATCTATTGGAGGAGATCAAGTGAAAACCTATATTATTGAGTTAGGAAAATATGTATATAATAAGGTGAAAAATCAAAAGGGAACTTTGAAAAACCGTATAGTTAATGGGTACTCTCCAGGTGGAGATGCACAGTTTAATATTGATACTGCAGCAGAAAATGCGGTCCTTGATTATATATCAGATAAGAAAAAACCTGTTGCATTCTATACTGAAGATGGTGGTCTTAAGATTTTTGGAGAAAATCCACAATATATTTTAATTGTAGATCCGATTGATGGTACTCGTCCTGCAGCTGCAGGACTTGAAATGTCTTGTATTTCTATTGCTCTAGCAAAATACAAAGACAATTCTAAAATTAAAGATATTGAATATGCGTTTCTAATGGAACTTAAAACAGGTAAGTACATGTATAGTGATATTTTTTCAGATTCTATAGAATTTGAAGGCTATAATAGCCAATTACCAAACTTAAGCCAGGGAAAAGACATTAAGAATATGTTTTGGAGCTTTGAGTTTAATGGTCATCCTACTAACTTAATGATTGAATCTTATGGACATCTAATCGATGAGTCAGCAAATAATGGTGGCGTATTTATATTTAATAGTGCATCTTATTCTATTTCACGAATTATTACAGGTCAAATGGATGCATATGTAGATATCGGGAATAGACTTCTAAAAGATTATCCAGATTTGTTACCAGATTTTCAAAGAGTAGGAAATGGTCAAGTCTTACACCTCTTTCCATATGATATAGCTGCCAGTGTGTTTCTAGCGAAAAAAGCAGGAGTTATTATTACTGACGCATATGGTAATTCTTTAGATGAAACTCTTTTAACAGATCTCAGTTATATTAACCAGCAATCATGTATAGCAGCTTCTACCAAAGAATTACACCAAAATTTATTGGAACAAATTAATTGGAAACGGAGCGAGGAAAAGTATGAAGGCATTGGTATGGACTGAAAATAAAACATTAGAATATAAAGAAGTGGAAGAACCTCAAATACAAAAAAATAATGACGTAAAAATCAGGATTTATGGTACTGGGATTTGCGGGACCGATTTGAATGTGCTAAAAGGGAAGATGTATGCTGCTCCAAATATGGTTATGGGACATGAATCGGTTGGAGTCGTAGTGGAAATAGGGGAAGAGGTTAGAAATGTAACCGTAGGAGATCGTGTCGTAATTGATCCTACTCAGTTTTGTGGGAAATGTTATTACTGTAGAAAAGGTTTAACATGCTATTGCGAAGAGTTCGATGAATGGCAGTTAGGAATCGGTTCTCATGGGACTTTTGGAGAATATTATGTTGGAGAAGATAGATTTATTTACAAATTACCTGAATCAATGGAATGGGAGAGAGCTACATTAATTGAACCTCTTTCATGTGTCCTTAGCGTTATAGAAAAAGCTAATATAAAACCAGATGACTCCGTTCTAGTTTTAGGGTCTGGACCGATTGGACTGTTAGTTCAGATGATTGCTCGAAAACTTTCTAGAATTACAGTTGCCACAGAAATTGGTCCCTTTAGAACAGAAGCTGCACGAAAAATAACCAAATATGTATATCATCCGCAAAAACTCACCTTAGAAGAAATCTACCGGATTAATCAAGGAAGAAAGTTCGATGTAATTTTTGATGCCATAGGTAATCAACTAGACTGGGCATATCCGCTTATTGAAAAAGGTGGAAGGCTTATTCCGATGGGGTTTGATGATACCTATGAGTTCAAAGTTAAACCGTTTGAATTACTATCAAAAGGAATTACAATTATTGGAACTGGAGAAGCACATCATATGATGGAAAAGGCTTTATCCTGCGCTATAGACCTTCCAGAATTATCGAATTTAATTACGGAAAAAGTAGCACTTGAAAATTTTGATACAGCTATTGGTAACTTAATGGGGTTTGATCCAACTACTAATGAAAGAAAAGATATTAATTCCATTAAAACAATTTTAGTCTCTGAACCCAATCGTATCTAAGAAATATTAACCGGCTATTTGTTTTATAAATTCAATGAAAATAATAATTTGCCTTCCCGCTTTTATCTCATCATCAGGAGCATCTGGATTCCCAGCGAGTTTTATATATCGACCTTTTAAAGAGTAGATCAATAGATTAAAATCATTGTTTTGACTACTGTACAAATTGGTTCTGGTGCAAAGTTTGAAAAAAGCATAAACAGGTTGGTAAATGAGGAACAATGTTTAGGAAGTAGCTAGTAATTGTTGAAGTTCATTGTACGTTGAAAAGGCGGAGTCTCTTTGAAGACTTCGCCTTTGTTTATATAGGGC